>CAYQYP010000210.1:0-8492 GCA_964421755.1 uncultured Acidobacteriota bacterium | reverse complement strand
AGCCCTGAAAGGGCGCAAGAACGGCAACCTTATCACGATCTTACGCCCTTACAGGGCTTCGCGGTCGAGACCGTGTTGACCCAGGGCTACGCGAAAAGCACGCTTCGCCCTGGGCTATTATGTGCCGGCCTTTCAGGCCTTAGGAACTTTCTCGACAGCCTCTCTGCGTGCGCGGCTCCATTCGATCTCGCCCTCCGCCGGGAACTCGCCGTTCTATCCGCCTGTTATAGAAGAGTTGACATTTTCAACATCCTCGCAGCGCTTTACAGCGGAGTAAGCGGGTTCTTGGCACCAGCCATGATGGTGCTCAAAGGCAAGAACCCGCTTACTCCGCTGAAAAGCGCTGCGTGCGTGGCTCTGACGGCGGTTGCCCGAGCACGGCTTGAAGAAGACGCAGGACGAATGAGGAATCGGGAGCCGCTACCGCAGGCTGATGCCGAGGCGCACCAAAAGAGCATTGTCGCTCGCCCCGATCGGTACGTAGTCCCGGGCCTCTATTACACCAACGAACGATCCGCGGACGGCGCCTCATATTCGGCCCTCTCTGAAATCCCGAGTGCCCGTCTTCGTAATTTGATCAGCAAGGGGGAGTACTGACAGCGGCCGGCCAATACAGGCAGGTACTGCAAACCTCTTGTCGCCCGCCCGCCCCCGGAAGATACTGAGGAGTCGTATGAAGAAACGCTTATCTGCGAGGGTGCTGACCACCGGTTGCCCGCTTCTTTGGAGCCTCTCGCTCCTGTGCCTTCTCTGTCTCGGCAGCCAACCGGTTGCGGCAGAACCAGTAGCGGGCTCTGCGATCCTGCAGGAGCTGCGGAGCTTTCGCGAATTGGGGACCGTGCTTCTGATCGCCGCCCATCCGGACGATGAAAACACCCGGCTGATCGCCTACTTCGCCCGCGAGCGCGGTTACCGGGTCGCATATCTCTCGATGACCCGCGGCGATGGGGGACAGAACCTCCTCGGCTCGCAGTTCGGCGCTGAGCTCGGCGCCATCCGGACGCAGGAACTTCTCGCCGCACGGCGCGTTGACGGCGGCGAACAGTTTTTTACCCGCGCCATCGATTTCGGCTTCTCCAAGAGCCCCGATGAAACCCTTAGATTCTGGGATCGGCAGGCGGTGCTAGGCGACATCGTGCGGATCATCCGGGCCTATCAGCCCGATGTGCTCTTTGTCCCGTTTCCGCCGCAGGGCGGAGGAGGCGGCCATGGCCATCACGCCGCTGCCTCGATCCTCGGGCTCGAGGCGTTCAAGCTCGCCGGGGATCCTGAGGCTTACCCCGAACAGCTTAGTGAACTGAAGCCGTGGCAACCCAAGCGCGTCCTGGCCGGCGGCCGGGGTCCTGGCGGGCCACCGCCTTCGGCCGGGGCCGCGGGCCCTCGCCCACCGAACACTGGAGCAGCAGATCCCGTGAGCCCGGCGAGGGGGACTATTCTGGACCTGGGCGGATTCAATCCTCTGCTCGGCGAATCGACCGGGGAGGTGGCCGCCCGCAGTCGAAGCTTGCACAGGTCGCAGGGTTTTGGCTCCATTGGTACGCGGGGGGCCGCACCCTCCGAGTTCCGAGTCCTTACAGGTGAGCCGGCAACGCAGGACTTCTTCGACGGGATCGACACGAGCTGGCGCCGGATTCCGGGTGGTGAGCAGATGGCTCGACTTGCCGAAGAGTCGTATCGAAGTTTCGATCCGCGCGAACCGGTTAAGAGCCTGCCTGCGCTTCTGTCGATGCGTCGCCTGCTTGGGACACTCCCCGACTCTGCAGTCGTTGCCGCCAAGCGGCGGCAGCTCGATCGCATCCTCCAAGCATGCCTCGGGCTGTTTCTGGAGACGACGATACCGCAAGCGGAGATCGTTGCCGGAGAGGAGCTCAAGCTGCGTCACACGGCCATCGCGCGCGCCGCTCACCCGGTACGGTGGAAAGCGGTGCGCTACCCGGCCCAAGGGAGTGAACTGCCGGTGGACCTTGATCTCCAGAACAACGTCCCCGTCTCCCGTGATTCGGCGCGGCTCTTGCCCCAGGATACCCCCCTCAGTCAGCCGTACTGGCTGCGCCTCGAGGGCACGCTCGGAACGTACCGGGTCGACAGTCCGGCACTGATCGGCCGACCGGAGAATCCGCCGGTTTTCCCCGTGGAGTTTGTCTTCGAAATCGACGGCCAGACGCTGACGATCAATGACGAACCGGTCCAGGTGATCGGCTACCCGACAAAAGGGGAGGTCCGCCGGCGGTTGGAGGTCATCCCCCCAGTCACGCTCCGCTTTGCAAGGGACGTCCTTCTTTTATCCCCGGGCGCCAGTCGCACGGTCACCCTGGAGCTGGAGGCGAACCGGGCGAATACGGTCGGCTCAGTGCGGATCGATGCGCCCGCCAGCTGGGTCGTGCGCCCGGAGAGCCAGAACTTCAGTGCGTCGACGGCGGGGGAACGGGCGCTCTTCACATTCCAGGTCACCGCGCCCGCTCAGCCGGCCAAGGCGCGGCTTGCGGCCGTCGCAGAGGTCGGAGGCAAGCAGTTTCGGAATCGGCTGGTGGATATCCAATACGATCACATCCCACGAGTGCTGCTGCAGCCCGAGGCTCGACTAACGGCAGTGAGCTTCGATCTGGCGACGCGTGGCAAGAAGATCGGGTATCTGCCCGGTGCGGGCGACGACATTCCCGAGTGTCTGGCCGAAATGGGCTACGCGGTTACCACGCTCTCCGGTGCGGACCTGACTGCCGAACGCCTGCGTGAATTCGATGCGGTGGTGCTGGGGGTGCGTGCGTTCAATACCCGCACGGACATCGCCGGGGCGGTCGGCGGGCTTTTCGCTTATGCCGAGGCAGGCGGGACGGTCGTCTTGCAGTACAATCGACCGGGCCGCGACCTGAAAACCGAGCAGCTTGCTCCATACAGCCTCAGGCTGTCCAATGACCGCGTGACGGAAGAAGATGCGGCGGTTGCGATGCTCGCTCCGGAGCACCCGGTATTGAATACGCCGAACAAGATCGACGCCGCCGATTTCGACGGATGGGTGCAGGAGCGCGGTGTCTACTTTGCCAGCCAGTGGGACGAGCATTTCACCCCGATCCTGGCCAGCGGCGACACAGGCGCTGCGCCGCTCAAGGGCGGCCTGCTGGTGGCGCATCACGGACGCGGCTGGTTTGTCTATACCGGGCTGGCGTTCTTCCGCCAGCTGCCGGACGGAGTACCGGGTGCCTATCGCCTGTTCGCCAATCTGATCGCGCTGGGCGGGAGCTGACCAGCTGACCAGCTGACCGGCTGACGAGCTCACCCGCTGACCGGCTGACCAGCTGACGCACGATAGGCGGTCGAAGAAGCACTACCACAAGGTAGTTGGCTCTGTGTCGGCCTTCGCCTGGTTGAGCGAAGGCGAGATCGAATGGAGCCGCGCACGAAAGAGGCTGTCGAGAAAGTTCTTAAGGCCTGAAAGGCCGGCACATATTAGCCCAGGGCAAAGCGCTTTGTGCGCAGCCCTGGGTCTAAGCGTAGAGGCGGAGACAAGCCCTGAAAGGGCGCAAGAACGGCAACATTATCAGGATCTTACGCCCTTACAGGGCTTCGCGGTCGCGACCGTGTTGACCCAGGGCTACGCGAAAAGCGCGCTTCGCCCTGGGCTATTATGTGCCGGCCTTTCAGGCCTTAAGAACTTACTCGACGCCCTCGAAAGCGAGGGAAGCGAGCGAGAGTAACCGGACCACCTGACTCGCTCCACTGCTTCGTGTCAAAATGTATCGACTTAGCGAATGATTGGTGGTCCGCTTACTCTCGCTCACTGCCGTTCGCTCTCGTGCGCGGCTCCATTCGATCTCGCCCTCCGCACGACATCAGCCCTCGATCGCGACTATGCTCCATTCAGGCTCGTCGACCCGCCCTCTTCTTTCGATCGTCGGTTAGGGGCGCGCCCCGCTGGACAATCCTCAGCTGTCCAGGCCCCAACCTTCCCGATACTGTCTGCGCAACAGCAGGTTCGCCTGTTCGTCGTTGGTCACACGTCCCGCAACCGGGTCGTATTCCAGCTTCTTGCCCACCCGGTATGCCACCACGCCGAGGAGCATCTGCTCGATCAGGTTCGCCCCGTATTCGAAATCGCAGGCCGTTTTCAGATTCCCCTTGCAGGCATCGCTCCACTGCTTCTGGAAATGACCCATCGGGGGGATCATGGCATCAGCCGGACGCCGCGTGTAGTACGTCATGTCCGCCTGATCCCCGAACGGGAGCAGGATGCGCGACTCGAAATCCGCAACCAGAAAGCCCTTGGTTCCTTTGAACATGACTCCATGACCGATCTTTGTCAGGTCAAGGTAGGGTTTCGGTGAGATTGGCATGGCGCCCCCCTGGTACCAGCTCACCCCGATGGCGGGGCGCCAGTCGTTGGCAGGATGCTCGAGCGTCATCTGGAGCTGCACGGGCGTCACGTCGGGGTTGAAGGGGTCCCCCTTCGCCTCGGCGGATGTCGGCAGCGTCGCGTCGATCGCATTCCAGGCCAAATCCATGGTATGGCTGCCCATGTCGCCGATCTGACCGGTGCCGAAGTCCCAGTACATGTTCCAGTTCAGGCAGTTTGCCCCCGGTTTGCCTGCGAAGTACTCCGGGTTATACGGGTGGAAGACGGATGGGCCGAGCCACAGATCATAATGGAGCGTGGCGGGCGGAGTCCCGGAAGCGGGGAGGTAACCCGGTTTCGGGATCTTTCGGTTCCCCCAGGCGTAAACATGGCGCAGTTCGCCGACCGCGCCGTCCTTGATTAGTTCGCGCACCCGGTTGAAGTTCACGTTCTGATGGCGCTGGGTCCCCACCTGCGTCGCCAGCTTGCTGCGATTCTCCAGGTAGACTTTCCGCACGAGCCGGGCTTCTTCGATGGTGTTGGCCACAGGCTTTTCCATGTAGATATGGAGACCCCGTTTCATCGCCGCGACGGCAATCAGGGCATGTGTGTGGTCGGGAGTGCAGCAGAGGACCGCATCGATGTCCTTCTGTTCCAGGCACTTTCGCCAGTCCACGTAAGTCTTCGCCTTGGGAAACTTGACCGCCGCCTCTGCCAGGTGGTTCTCGTCAATGTCGCA
This sequence comes from uncultured Acidobacteriota bacterium, assembly GCA_964421755.1. GTDB lineage: Bacteria > Acidobacteriota > UBA6911 > RPQK01 > RPQK01 > CAVUUN01. The sequence goes on along the minus strand of CAYQYP010000210.1, from coordinate 3,426 downwards.
GAGGGCCACGATGTTCTCGCTGGAAATCTGTTGCTGATGCGCCAACCCTCGGCCCCACACGCCGATCAGGGCCACGTTCAGCTTGTTGCTCGGGGCTTGACGTCCAGTCAAGGTGCCCGAGGGCAGGATCACCAGTCCAGCACCGGTCGCCACCGATTTGAGGAAGTCCCGTCGTTGCATATTCGCCTTTCCTTTCGCTTGAGGGATACGCGATAAGCGCATGGCCGGATCGTATTCCAGCTGCGTTCGGTCAGTCAATGAATCTGCCGGCCGGGGGCCAGGAATTCAGGGAGTTACCCGTCTTGGGTGGAATGCCAGAGGTTTGGCGGGCCCTGCCCGGGCAACAGGGAATGTTCGACTTGGAAGTCGGACATTCGAGGAATTTCGGTGAAAAGCAGTCTGGTGACTTAATGGAGCTCGGAATCTGCGACCGTCTTGCGGGCACTCTTCTTTCGGTCGTTCTGCGCCGGGTCGATACCGGTGATCAGCTCCCGATGATTCGTTTGCCTCAAGGTGAAGAACAGCTCCGGCGCCTCGTCGAGCCTTGCGCCAATCCCGTACATGACGGCCGCCACGTGCTTACACATATCGGCCGACTCGGGGCACGAGCAGGTAAACTTGATCTGGGCGGGAGCCGGGAACAGACCGGTCGCTCGATCCGTGATCACTCGCTTGACGTGGTCGGACAGCTTACCCTGCAGGAGTTCCGCGAGGGACCCGATCTCCCCGGCACACTTCTCTCGGAGGGCCTTCCATCGGGCGGCGGCGAGCCGGCGGATGGTGACCTCCACTTCGTAGCACTCCGTCCCGACCACCAGCGCCTGAACCTCGCCCGGATAGATTTGCAGGTCGATGACCGACCCACTCCTTACATAGGTGCGGCCCCGCGGGAGCCGGTTCTCGTAGTCCCGGTAGGACTCGAGATTGGCACACCAGGCCTCGCCCCAAAACGTCTGGGCGATCTTCACACCGGCAACCTGAACCGGATTGAGCTGCGCGCCCTTCCTTGTGCGCTTGGCGATCTCTTTTTCCGCCATCTGCTGCCGGCTGGCGGCTGAGACGTATTTCGGATAGTGGTCAAGGTCGTCATAATGCCTGCGACGCATGGTCCCCCCTCAGTCCGAGCCGGTTGCCCGGTTGGTATCCAGTGAAAGCAACTGAAGTAATTCGATCCATCACCTCGCTCAAGTAACCGTTTCAGCTCAGTGTGAGTGTGAGTGTACAGCGCCGCCTGTCATTTGCCGAGAACAATAGAACTTGACCTCCGTTTTGTCCGGCAACGGAGAAATCGTCAACTCGCGGGTGTGGATCGAGTCTCCAAACTCGGAATCATCCCGGTTGCCCGCATTGGCGGCCACGTGCATAACGACAGGTGCACCGCGCCTGGGCGCCTCCCACTGGAACCGCCACTCGGCCTCGCCGGTTCCGGTCAGTTCGATCCCTTCGCGGGTATGCTGAATATAGCGGACCGGGTTCGACTCACCGGGGACGACGGCGGTTCTTCCATCCATCGGACGCAGCCCCCCCGCCTGGTGTCCGGTATCTTTGAAGCGCGCGGACAGCTGGAATCCCGAGTTCTTCGTCCCCGCCCGAACGAGGCGCACGGTTATGACGTATGTCTTTCCCGCCTCGAAACGCGGCGGAGCATCGACCTTCAGGGACTCGGAGGACTCGGAGAGGGGACTACCGAAATGGCATTTATGGCAGGTCGCCTCCCCGAATCCTCCGGTCATCGCCGGCGGAGGCCGGTCACTGTACCCGAACAGCAGCACGGCCAAGCCGGATGGGTACAGCAGCAAGAGCGTGGCGAACGTTCGCGCTCTACTCAACTTTGGCTCGGCCTATGTAGTTGGTGTCTGTCCCAAACCAGACCGACCCGTTGGGGGCGTCGTAGTACATGTGCCTGACACTCCCGCCGCCACTCTTTATCGGGGCCATCGAGAAATACTCTTCTCCAGCGGGGTCGAATCCGATGAAACGGTTCGGCCTGATGCCGGTTTCGACGAGCCAGATCCTGTCCTGCTTGTCGATGACCATCCCGTAGGGACGCGAGTCCGGTCCGCCGGGCGTGGGCCATTCCTTGAATTGTGAAGTCCCCGGGATAAAACGTCCGAGCGTTCCCCGTGCGTAGTCGACGTACCAAATCTCGTCCTTGGAAGATACGACCAGCCGTCGAGGCCGGGCATTCGGGTCCGGCAACTTAAACTCGGTAAGTTTGAGCGAGCCCGGGTCGACAGTCGCCAGTTTGTTCGTGCCGAATTCAGCAATCCAGGGGTGCCCCTTGGAGTCGACGACGATCCCGTAGGGACGTGCTCCCGGCTGGGGAAGCGGTACCAGATCGACCTTTTTCGTGGCTGGCTGGAGTCGTCCGACGAAGTTGCCACCCTGAACCGTGAACCAGATGTTGCCACGGCTGTCGAACGCCATGGTATGGGGATCCTGCGCCTGGGCATCCGGCATGGGGATTTTCTCGATTTTTCCCGTTGCCGGGTCGATTTTCCCGATATGAGCCGCCTGATTGCCCGCGTACCAAGGAATGCCCTCCGGGGAAACAACCACGGTGTGAGGACCTGCGCCGGGTTCCAGGTCGTACTTCTTAAACTTCTGGTCCCGGGGATCGAAGTACGCGACGTAGTTGCCTCGCTGGCCAACGAACCACACTCGGCCCTCCGGGCCGACGTAGGGGTCCCTGGGACGGCTGTCTTCCCACGGAACCAGCCATTCTTGTATTTGAACCCTGGTCGCCGCGGCCGGGTCCGCGGCAGCGGCCAGCAAAAGCCATATTGCAAGCATGCATGCACTAGTCATCGGAGAATCCTCGCAATTCGGGTAGGGAGATTAGCCCCATATTATCAGGAAGGTGGTTCTTGCTGTAAGGGGAGTCGCACGGCGTAGATCCGACTTCCGAGTCGGACAAGGCGCGGACGTGACGTCCGCTGTCTGGTGGGTACGAGACGAGGGTGTCGAAAACGGCCGATTACGATTACGACTACGATCACGATCACGATCACGAGCGCGAGGAGGCTGCCGGGAAAGGCTAGCGGGTTACCTGTTCGGCTCTAGTACGTACTCGCGCTCCTGCCGCCTGCACGAACTCGTAGTCGTGCGCGTGCTCGCGCTCCTGCTCGAACTCGTAGTGATCGCGCTCGTGATCGTGATCGTAGTCGCAATCGTAATCGTAATCGGCTTTTCGCGTATCTGCTTTCTCTCTCCCTGTCTCCCCGTCTCCTTGTCTCACCGTCTCCCCGTCTCCCCGTCTCCTTGTCTCCCAGTCTTCTTGTCTCTCAGTCTTCTTGTCTTCCCCCTACTCGTACCGCAGACACTCGATCGGGTCGAGGTTCGAGGCCTGGACGGCAGGGTAAATACCGAAGATCATGCCAATGGCTGAGCTGACACCGAAGGAAAGAAAGATCGAGGCCAGCGTAA
>CAYQYP010000209.1:0-25559 GCA_964421755.1 uncultured Acidobacteriota bacterium | reverse complement strand
AGCCCTGAAAGGGCGCAAGAACGGCAACCTTATCACGATCTTACGCCCTTACAGGGCTTCGCGGTCGAGACCGTGTTGACCCAGGGCTACGCGAAAAGCACGCTTCGCCCTGGGCTATTATGTGCCGGCCTTTCAGGCCTTCAGAACTTATTCGACGCCCTCTCGAGCGAGAGTAAGCGGACCACCTGACTCGCTCCACTGCTTCGTGTTTAAATGTCTCGACTTAGCGCATGATTGGTGGTCCGCTTACTCTCGCTCACTGCCGTTCGCTTTCGTGCACGGCTCCATTCGATCTCGCCCTCCGCACGACATCAGCCCATAACAAGTTCGTCAATACCTGTGGGCCGAACGCACTTCTCCCACCTTTTGCAACACCCTCGCTGCGTGTGCTCTGACGGATGATCGTAATCGTAATCGTAATCGACGGTCTCATCCTGCCCGCGTATTACCGCGTGCCCGAGCGGATTCCGGACCGCCGGGAGGATGCCCGCCGAAAGCGGATGAGACGTCCGCGCTTCTGGACGTCCGCGCTACGAATCGCTACTCTTTCCGCCACGCAGTTACCTCGCTGCGATCGTCTGGCCCGGCCACTCGTCCGTGCGAAACGGGGACGCGGGCAGGCCCTCCAGGTTGTAAAGCGTTGCTTCCGGGTTGTTCGCCCAGGCGTACCTGACCGCAACAGGGGTCGCGACCTGTGGGGAGGAAACGACCACCTCGTCTCCCTCCACCCGCGCATCCGCCCACACGAACTTTCGCTCCCCGCCCGCAATAGCAAAGCCGCGCAGTGGCTCTCCTCCCTTCGCTACAAGCCCGCCCCCCGTGCTCGTGAACCGGACCCGGATGGTAGAGCCGTCTCTCCTCCAGGACTTGAAAACCGGTCCGGAAGCGACTCCGGGGAGCCCGTACACCATGGAGAAAGCCTGAAGCGCCAGGCGACGCCCCACTTCGGCCTTGTTTGGCGGATGCACATTCTCGGCCCGGCCCTGGTCGATAGTGACCGCCAGGCCTACCCGGGGAACGTTGCGGGCGGTCAACAGTTGTGCCTCCCGCAGCTCCGCCCAGCCGCTCTCACTCGGCTCCGCGAGGCGAGGCAGGAAATTGGGCAGCTGAACGACCAGGAACGGGAGGTTTTCGTTGCCCCACGCTGAACGCCAGCTGCTGATCAGCGCGGGCAGCAGCTTCCGGTATTGATACGAACGCCCGGCATTGCCCTCTCCCTGGTACCATGCAAAACCCTGAAGCGAGTACGGGACCATCGGAGCGATCATTCCGTTGTAGAGCCCGGAAGGAGGGCGGACCATCGGCTCGATCCCGGGGACGATCTCGAGCAGCGCGCCGGTCAGGGCCTCAGGCGTGAAAGGCAACTGGACGCCCCAGCCAGCCTGTTTCAGGCCCGTCAGATCGATCGTCACCGTCCGCCACTGGTCAGTGACCTGGAACGAGGAGGCGACGTAGTGATCGAAGTCGGTGATCGTTGGCTGAAGAGAGTGGAATTTCAAAAAACCGCGGCCACGCACCTTGAAAGAGAGCCCCTTGTAAGCCGTCAAGCCGGCCGTCCCCCCGCCGGACGCCCATTCCAGCTGGACGTGCGGGAAGTCTCCCGGCTTCAGTTCTCCCTTGATCTTTAGAGCCTTCCCAGCCTCACCTCCGACGTCGGTGATATCGATCGACGTCTGCCCGGAGCTCCACCGGCCGCCCTGCTTGTTTTCGAGGTTCCCGTCTTCGAAGTCGTCAACCTGCAGCACCGGGTCTTTCTCGGAGCGAGGCAGCAGCCGGACATCATCCAGCCAGATCTCGTGTTCGAGCGGTTCCCGGAAGAGACGCTTGTTGTCGGCGCTGCTGTTTCCCCAGCGTTCGTGGATCGCGGCAAAGTCCGCCTCACCCCGGAGAAACTCTGGTGAGGTCCATTCTTCGGCGTTGGTGCCGCCCCAACTGGTGCCGATCAGCCCGACCGGCACTTTCAGGCGTTTGTGAAGGTCGAGCCCGAAGTAGTAACCGACGGCGGAGAACCCCGCTGCCGACTGAGGGGTGCACACCTCCCACTTCGCCTGCACATCCGGCGCGGGGCTCAACACGGAGTTCTTGGGAAGCCGGAAAAGACGAATTTCGGGGTAGTCTGCCGCAGCCACATCCCGGGCTCCGGAAGTCGTCGATTGCAGCGCGAACTCCATGTTCGACTGCCCGGAACAGAGCCAGACCTCTCCTACGAGGACGTCGCGGACGCGGATCGTATTGTTTCCGCGGACGTGCAGCTCATTGCCCGGGCCCGGTTTCTGCGCGGGCAACTCGACTTTCCACCGACCGGATGCGTCCGCCTTCGCCCGCGCGGTCGCTTTCCCGAGGATGACGGTTATCTTCTCGCCCGGATCCGCCCAGCCCCAGACGGCGATCTTTGTCCCCTGCTGCAGGACCATATGATCGCTGAAGATAGCCGGCAGCCGCACGTCGCACAGCCCGGTCGAGGTGAGGCAGAAAAAGACAACCACCGGGAAGAACCCGCAAAGGCGACGCGGCTTGTTCGACATGGGGACAGGCTTGTTCGACATGGGGACAGAGTATATCGCTGTCGTTGGTTTCCGGTAGATCCGACTTCCAGGTCGAGACTCGGGTACTTGGCCGTCGCGACTTGCCACTCGCCCCTTGCCCTCGCCGCCCGGGCCGGATATCTTCTTGCACCGGGGGAACCGCTCGTGGCTATGGACTCTTACCGTCGTCACATCTGCCGGCGTGGGCTGGCGTTTGCCATTCTGGTGGGTTCTGGCAGCCTGGTGATGCTCGCTCAGAAACCGGCGGAGCCGCAGAAGGCGCCCGCGATCCGCGTCGTTGTCAACATGGTGGTGGTGAACGCAAGCGTAACGGATTCCAGTGGCCGACGGCTCAGTGACCTCGCATCCAGCGATTTCGAGGTTCTCGAAGATGGCATCAAACAGGAGGTGAAGTTCTTCCAGTCGACCGAGAGTCCTTTCCATGTCGCTCTGCTGATCGACACAAGTGGCAGCACAAGCTCGAAGCTGAAGCTCCTGCGGAAGGCGGCCGAGCGCTTCCTGAACCAGCTCACCCCGCAGGATCGGGTGGCCATCGTGGAAGTCGCAGACCGCGTGCAGCTGATCCAGAGCTTCACCGCCGACCGGCGAGCGCTCGCCAGGCGTCTGGACCGGCTTGGAAGCGCAGTCCGCAGTGGCACGCTGCTTCATGACGCGGTCGTCGATGTGCTCGAGAATGTGTTTCAGAGAGTCGAGGGCCGCAAGGCGGTCGTCTTCCTCACCGATGGCCAGGACACCGGAAGCAAAGCCCGCATCGGCGACGTCAGGCAGGCCGTTTACCAAAGCGATGCCGTGCTCTACGGGTTGCTGGTTGACACTGAACAGGACGTGGAAAAGGTGCTCAAAACGGCAGCCGACCGTTACTCGAAAATGGCGCTGGTCCTGGAGGCAATTTCCGAAAGGAGCGTCCCGGAGGTCAAACAGGCAGCCGGTTTTCTGCTGGATCGATTGCCCGCCTCCATCGAAGTCTGCGTCGTCGAACACAGGTCTGCCCGGCGGGCATCCCTGCTCCAGCCTTATACGACAGACAGGGAAGTTCTGGAGAAGGCCATTGAGCGGGCCCGGGTCCGAGCCGGAGTGGCCGGTGCGCCCTCCACGTGGCGGGCGTCTGGAAACAGCGTGCTTCTCACCGACAACCCGCGCAACCTGCCCAGTCGCATCCAGGACGACATACTCCGCGAAGCGGCGGTCTTTTTAATAGACCAAGCCGACCGCGCGAAGTGGCAGGCCATCCTCGGGGAATTCGCCGGCAATATTCCCGATCCTCTTCTCGCACGAGAAGGTCTCGTTGGTCTCTCGGAGAGTTACCGACAGGCAAGGAATGACATCGGCTCTTTTTGCAGTCACTCGGGTGGCAAGTCCTTTGACCTGCGCCGAATTGAGGACCTGGACCGTTTTTACGACGCGGTTGCGGACGAGCTGCGACACACCTACTCGCTCGGCTATTACTCGCGCGCGACTCCGGGCAAGCTGCACTCCCTGGCCGTTGTATTTGCGGGCGGGGGGAAAGTCGAAATTCGAGCACGTCGGGGTTTCGTCCTCCCTTAATTTCGTTCGGGATACTCCTCGCGCGCGTCTACTCCTCTTCTCTGCTGCCACCCGTTCCAGATCATTACAAAGACCGGGCAGAGGATTGCGGTGGTTACTACGGCAATCGAGATCTGAGCGGTCGCGACCCCCTGGATGGCAGAGTACTTATTTGCGACCGCTGGATCCATCCACCCGGCGGAGGCGGCATGACCGGCCGCGGTGGCCACGAAGAAAGGCGTCGCGGCAGCGTTGCCCGCGGTCGAGGCTTCCGCAATAGCGGCCACCTGGCTCCTTTCACCGAATGCCCGCAGAAGCAGAGCCGCGACCAGTCCGGTGGCAACCAAGGTCGCGAACCCGAGCAAGAGACCGGCGGCCAGGACGTCCGAGTTCAGGAAGACTGTGAAGCTCATGCCGGCGCCGAGGGCAAAGGCAAAAAAAGGGATCGTCAGGCGCTCACCAGGAGCGAGAAACGCCCGAATCTCCGGGTCGAGGTTGCCGAGAACCATTCCGAGCAACAGCGGAATGAGCACGGACAGAAAAGCGGCCACTGGAAACGTCTGGCCCATCATGCCGAGCGCGAGTAGGGTCAGGAAAGGCCCGTCGTTCAGGGAAATGACCGAAATCGCGCCGACATCGGAGCGGTTGCCGTACTGACTGGTGAGCGCTGCATACAATCCGCCGTTTCCATTCGACATGGCGGCGATTATTGTCATGGTGGAGAGGCCGAGTAGCCCTTCGAAAGGCCCGAAAACCGTGGCAACCAGGAAGCCGCATCCGACGGCGGTTGCGTATTTTGTGCCGGTGATGATGGCCCCCTTCTTCAGGGCCCGTCCGCCAAGTGCGAAAGTAATCTGAGATCCTACGCAAAACAGAAAGAGCCCGATGAGGGCCAGGGCGCCTTCTTTGAAGAGCATTTGGGCGAAGCCTCCCAGTCTCAGGAACTCGTATTGGCCGTCGGCATTGGGCGGCGCCCCGATCGCGCTCAGAGCGTGTTGGATGAAAGGCAGGTGCAGCTGGTCAAGTGTGTTCAGCAGAACTCCCAGGAGGAGAGGGACCACCATGAGCCCCCCGGGGACTTTTTGTATCTTCCGGAGAATCTGCATCGGGGAGATCCTAACCCGGATTGCTCACACGGGCAGGCGGTTTTTTCTTTCAGAGCCACGCAGCGGTGTTGCATAAGGTCGGAGAAGTGCGTTCGGCTCACAGGTATTGACTTGTTATGGGCTGATGTCGTGCTGAGGGCGAGATCGAATGGAGCCGCGCACGAAAGCGAACGGCAGTGAGCGAGAATAAGCGGACCACCAGTCATTCGCTAAGTCGAGACATTTAAATACGAAGCACTGGAGCGAGTCAGGTGGTCCGCTTACTCTCGCTCGCTTCTCTCGCTTTCGTGCGCGGCTCCATTCGATCGCGATTCGATCGCGCCCTCCGCCGGGAACTCGCCGGGTCTGAACACCCTCGCTGCGTGCGCGGCTCCGAAAAGGCAGCGCTGGGCATTGATTTTTTTCAGCGCTGTGCACGCAGCGCTTTCCAGCGGAGTGAGCGGGTTCTCCTTTCAAGTTGCCTCTCTCCCAATCACTCGCCCCGTGGACCCTCCGCATCCGGCCCGTCCGGCAGGCTGCAAATGTCCCATGCGTTATCTTGTCCGTGTGCGACGAGTCGATCTTCCACTTGTCCCGTCTGCGGGAATTCGCTTACCCTCTTCCCGTGCGTCAGCTTGACCTGTTCTCTCCTCAACCCCTTGCCTTGCGTTCGCTCCAGGTGGCGATCGAGAGCCTGGATGTCGGCCGCTCCGCAATGGAGCTGGCAGAGTACCGGAAGATGTGGGCGGACGAAGGACTGACCTTTGAGCCGGACGTGCTGGCGTTCTTCGCCGACCGCCTGCCCGAAGAAGACCCGGACAAGGCGCTCCTGACCTGGGAGGAATTTTCAGCAACTCCGGTCTTTGCGAGGCTCGAGCCCGGTCTGCTGGGAAGGATGCGAGCAAACTTCTTCAGCTGTGTTCTCGAAAACCTGCCCGGCGACTATGGTCTCCAGACGCCCGCGGGCGCCTCGGTCGGTTACCTTTGGTCCCTGGCCGGCCGTCACGATCTTTCGTGCCGGCTCCTCGAACAAGAAATCGACAGGTACGGCGATGAGCCGATGACGCGGGTCCGCCTGGGGAACAGTCACTTCGAGGCGGGCAGGGTTCCCGCGGCTCGCGATCACTACCGGGAAGCATTGCTGGCAGGGCTGCCGGCTGACTGCTGGCACGAGATGCAAGACCCGGAAGTCAGGCGGTACCTGTCGAGTGTCGAGGACGGCCGGTGGGCGGCGGTTGAGGCTTGTTTTGAGGGTCTGTTTCGCGTCGATCGATTCTCCTGTACCGATAGCCTGACGGCATGGATGAGGAGCAAGTGGCAATCCGATCCTTCCAAACGGACAGTCGCTGAGCAGCCACACGACGGCACTCGCTTCTATGTCTGTCTGGTCTTGTGCGCCAACCAGTCCGTCTGCCCCGAGGAAATCCTGCGCGATGCCCGGTTACTGATGAAAAAGCTTAACCCGCGACTTCACGCGCTTTACATGGCTCGCCGGGAAGGCAGGGACGCGTGACGCGCCGGCGCCGGAATCACTCGAGTGTGGCCCCCGGGCGTTGTCGAGTTTCGTAATCCTTGCGGGCGCGTCGACGGTCGCGGTCAGTTGGCTACGCTAACCGCAGCCTCGCGGACCACGCCGATGATCGTTTGGACGTCAGCCTCCGCGGCCAGCGGATTGATAATACAGGCGCGAAGCCAGAACTTGTCGTCCATCACCGTGCTCGACAGAAAGACGCGGCCGCCGAGTTGGACCTTCTCCAGGATGGCCTTGTTCAAAGAATCAAGACCGCGCTGATTGTCTCGAGCGTTCGGCGGACAATACCGAAAACAGACGATACTCAGACTGGTCGGCTCGAACAGCTCGAAATCATCCAGGGGACGGATTGCCGCTGCCAGGCCTTCGGCCAGGGCGATATCCCGCTCGATTGACTTCCGGTATCCCGCGAGCCCGTGATGACGCAGTGCCATCCACACCTTTAACGCGCGAAAGCCCCGTGTCTGCTGGAAGCCGTATTCGCTGAACCACGGCAGGCCGCCCACCCCGTCAACCTGCCCGTCGGTTCGCAGATAAGGGGGGACAAGGCTGAAGGCGGCTCGCATCGCTTCGCCGTCTCGCACCAGCACCAGGCCCGCTTCCACCGGAACGTACAGCCATTTGTGCGGATCCAGTACAAGGCTGTCGGCACGGGACAGCGCCGACAGTTCTTTGGCGTACCGGCGAGACAGGATAGCGGGCGCCCCGTATGCGCCGTCCACGTGCAGCCAGACGTTGTGCCGGGAGCAAATGTCGGCGATCTCGTCGAGCGGGTCGATGGCCCCGGTATTCACCGCGCCCGCGCTGGCGATGACTGCAATCGGGGTGCATCCCTCTACGATGTCTTTCTGAAGGGCGGCCTCGAGTGCCGAAGGAATCATCTGGAGCGCCCGATTGCGGGTGACGGTCCTCACGCTTTGGGACCCGAAGCCCAGCAGCTCGATTGCCTTCTGATGGCACCCGTGCGCTTCGCCGGTTTTGTAGAACAGGAGGCGATGGGGCCGAGTCTGCAGACCCTCGGTTCTTACGTCAAATCCGCACTTGACGTGGCGTGCGACAGCCAAGGCCGTCAAGGCCGCCATAGACCCACCGCTGACCAGCAGGCCCATGCTCCCGGCTGGGAAGCCGGCAATCTGCTTGAACCAATTGACTACCTCGCGTTCGACGTAGATGGCCGCGTGATTGCCGCCGGCGCAACTCGGATTCATTGCCGCGGCAAGGGCTTCAGCGAATATGCCCATGACCGCCGGCGGCGGGTTCACCCAGCCGTAGAAGCGAGGATGCCCATTGCCGAAGGGAAAAGGGGCGAGCTCGGTCTGGAATGCATCAAGGATGGCGTCCGGGGTCTGGCCTGATTCAGGGGGAGCCGAATCGAGGCGCTTTGCCGCCAGCTCTCTCGGTACGGGACGAAAAACGGGTTTCTCCGGAAGGGTGGTGAGGTATTCGGCGACCAGGTCGATCACCCGATATCCGACTCGCTTGATTTCATCAGGCGACCAGTCCCATTCCTTGCGGTCCTCGCGGTCTTCGTCGCGGTGCATCAGGTCAGTTCGCGGCTCGTCGGGGTTTCGCATGATGACCCCATTATCGCCTGTCTGCGATCTGTGTGCTGTCGCTTGTTGTCGTTTCCTTATATGAACTTTTCACCGCATCTAGTCCTCCAATCCACCAGGCTGAGCACTATACTGAACTCCGCTTGGTCATACGTCAGCGAACGAGGCGAAGGGGCCTGGTCGGCCTTTGCCTGTCGGGAGGAGACCGTGAAACATCCGAGCTTCCGCGTCAGACTGCTGCTCGTTCACGTTGTCGCTTTGTGCCTCATGAACAGATGCTTTCCCTGCACCATCGTGATGGTCCATAAAGGGGGCGTTCAGCTTGTGGGCAACAGCGAAGACTGGATTGACCCGAAAGCCTGGATGACAGTTCATCCGCCGGCTGGCACAGCTTTCGGGCGAATAACCTTCGGTTTCGGTCACGCCTTTGCCTATGCCCAGGGGGGAATGAATGACCAGGGATTGTTTGTCGATGGCAACGGCCTGGAGGAGACCGGATGGATACGCGATCCGGGCAAAGACGATTTCCGGGGAAGCGTGCTCGATCACATTCTGGAAAACTGTGCGAGTCTGGAGGATGTCGCAGTTCTGTTTCAAAAATACAACCATCGTACCCTGCACAACGCCAAAATTGCCGTCGCCGACGCAAAAGGCCAATCGGCCGTGATCGAGTGGGGGAAGGGACAGCTGCAGATCCTGCGGCGACAGGGCGCCTACCAGATCTCAACCAACTTCGTGCAGAGCAATTTCGAGCCGGCGTCCTACCCTTGTCCCCGCTACAAGAACCTCGATAAAATGTTTTCGTCTGCCGAGGTTTTCGACGTCACCCTGGTCCGGTCGGCGCTGGCTATAACGGGCAGTGGGTTTGCTTATCCGAGCGTCTACTCAAACATTTACGACCTTGTGAACCAGAAGATTTACCTATACAGCTTCGGCTACTACGAGCAACCGGTTGTTCTGAATCTGAGGCAGGAACTGAAAGGCGGGAGCAAGTCCATTCTCGTCTCCTCCCTGTTTGGCCTCCAACCGCATGCTGCCCGGGTCTACGATTTATTCCTGCAGGCAACGATGGATGCCAGCCAGCTCGAGGAGACGGCCAACCAGAAGGGCGGTCAGGAAGCCGTGAGTGCGTTCTACAGATCGAAAAAGGCCATGAGCAGGTTTATGCGGTTCCCTGTCAGTGAAGACATTCGAGCCCTGGGAGTTCGGCTTGTCCAGGAAGGCAAGACCAAAGACTCGATTGCCGTTCTGGAGCTTGCGGCCTCGGAAGATCCCGCTTCCTGGGAGACGTTTTACGAACTGGCCAAGGCGTACGCCAGGGACGGCCAGGTTGACCGGGCGATCAAGAACGCACGGATGGCCCTGGAGTTGAATCCCACCGATCCGGCCGTAGAGGAATTCCTGAGGGGGCTGAACAGACGGGCTGCCGGCCGTGAGTGAGTCAGCGCTTCAACCGTAAGGAGGCTCACGTTCCCATGAAGAGAGCCCATTGTCCGGCCTTTCTGACGGTGATTCTCACCCTGACCCTCTTTGCGTCTTACGCAACTGCACAGACACTTTGTCCCGACTTCTCAGAAGAGCAATCCGGGAGCACTCCCGACGAAGAAACTCCTGGCGTGCTCCACGTCAGCGGGCGGATCGCCACCGTCGACGGGGTACCAGTAGCCGATGCCGTCGTCACGGTTCACTGCAGCCTCACGAAAGGGGAGCACCCCTCCCTTACCGTGGCGTCAGACGCCGAAGGCGAGTATAGACTGGAGCTTCCGGTTCGCCGCTCTTTCTACCGGATCAGGGTGACGCATCCGGGCTTTGTGGAGCTCGAGGATTCTTTAGGTGTCGGCGCGGCTGGTGAATTCGAGCGTGATTACCGTCTTCATCCGACGGTCGCCGTCCTGAAGGGGGTGGTCCGCAACGACCAGGGGCAGCCAGTGGACGGAGCGCGAGTAACTCTGGCTCTCAGCAATTTCGGGAACGGGAGGGTGCACACGGCCGTCGCGGTTGCCTCCCTGACGCGGATGATTGACACGAGGACTGCACCCGACGGTTCGTACTCGTTGCCCGACCTCCCCGCAGGCCGCGCTTCGATTCAGGCATCCGGCGCCCCCGGAGACCATGCTGCGAGCGAGACCATCGAGCTCCATCCGGGTGAGCAAAGGCACGATCTCGTCCTCTCCCGAGGTGCCACTTTCTCCTTTAAAGTACTTGATACTTCGGGACGCCGCATGAGCGGCGTGCAGTTGTTCGTGGCCCCCTTCGGAGGCAGTACGCGGTGGGGGGAAGACGGAAGAGTGGCCCTGACTGTCATGTCCTTGCCTGCCGGCCCCTTTCGGTGCCTGGTAACCGCGCCCGGCTTCAGCGCGAAGGAGATCATTCTCAACCCTGAGGTCCGCTCGACCCCCGACGTGCTCCTGGACCCGGGCACCACCACCATGAAAGGCGTACTCGTGGACGAAGCCGGCAAACCGGTCCCGAATCAGGAAGTTCAACTCCAGTCCTATTGGTACACCGTCATGTCTGGACCTCAAGGGGAACATCCGCGCGTCGTCGGCTTCGGAGGGGAACATGTGACAACGAATGAAGAGGGTGCCTTTGAGCTTCAGTTGTCCGGCCCGCCCTCCGAATTCCTCGAACACGAGCTCCAACTGAAGGGGCGGGGCTATGTAACTTGCATCAAGGTCCTGACCGAGGAGGAGGTCCGCGACGGCGTACGGATCACTCTCCAGAAGACCGCGGGTTCAATTTCCGGCCAGGTTCTCGCGGCCGACGGGGCTCCCCTCGAGAGTTATCAGGTCACAGTGCTGCGAAGCGATCGATCGGAAGCAATGGGTCAGCTGGCAGCATCGCCGCCGGGGGACTTACGGAGAAATCGCGCGAAGACGGTCGGCAGGTTTGTCGGCCATGGTTCCTTTTCCAACCGTGACGGCCGGTTCACGATTGAGGATTTGCCGGAGGGTGAGCTTGAAGTGGCGGTCTCGAGCATGGTCTCCGAGAAGCGAGGCGGCGCCAGCACCAGAGTGACCGTGATTCGCGGAGTGCCGACCGCCCCCCTCATGCTCCGGCTAAGCGCGGGGTCAGGCCAGTAGCACCTGGGAAAAACTGAGGCCCGAGTACCATCTCGAATGGCGACCTCACATCTCGTTCAGGGCGCTTTTTCAGGCTCCGCCGAAAACTGGGGTTTTTCAGCAGAATCAATACCCTAGATACGGCCCCGGACATTCCGGTAATTCAGGTGGCTAATCCGGGCGAACATACGGCGCGAGTCTGAGAGTCAGCTCTGTATCCACTCCTCTCCGCAGTTCAATCTCCTGCTCCCCCCGGAGTACCTCGGGCGGCTCGATACCGCTGCCGGGCAACGACGCTACCTTGCCAATACGCGCTATACCGGTAATTCGAAAACGACCAGCACGTAATTCCGGGAACGAAAACGAACCGTCCGGCGCTTGAAACCTCTTGTGCGCGCCTATATCTCCCAACTTCGCGTTCTCGAGCATCGAGGCGGAAGCACGAGAAAGATCCAGGTTGGCTGGCGTTACGCTAATAGTAAAATCGCGAATCGGTTGTCCGCGGGGATCAACAACGAAACCGTGGAGGGCTGCCTCCGGCTTCTTCAGAACAGCTCGAACGTCAGTCTGTTCCCCGACCTTATCTAGCCAAATTATGGCTGGCAAATACCCCTTGCAGGTGATGCTCAGCTCGAGGTTGGAGTCAGCCATTAAAGCCAGCAAGAAATGGCCTGTGGAGTCGGTCGTCACATCTCCGATCGGGAAAGAGTGTTCGCCTGATTGCCGTGCGACCTGCACGGTCGAGACTGATACTGCAGCGCCGGCCAAGGACTTGCCTGATTCAGAAAGAACCCGACCCCGAAGGACGTGTGCTTCATCCAACACCACTTCTTTTGGGGGGGACGCAGTGGCGATCTCGACGGTTTTTAGAGAATAACCAGCCGCCATTATTTGGCAATCGAACCGCGGGACGTCATGTGGCAACTCCAAGGTCAATAGCCCGTCGCTGTCGGCGAAAGCTGTGATGCCAGCGGTCGGAGAAATGTCGGCGAATGCCTGTGCATTTTCGATTCCTGTGCCCAACCGATTTCTGACCTTGAAGGCAAGAGAAACCGTCCCTTCCATCTGCACGTCTGCCCGATTGTCACCAGGGCGTAAGGGAACCACTAGAGGAACTGGTTCCCTTTGTCGATACCCAGTCAGCCGAGCTGCGATTGCTGTCTTTCTAGCGGGCAATCCCGTGGCTTGGAACTCCCCCCTGCTATCCGCCTGAAGAGTACATCTCCAAGCTAGTGTCCTCGCTGTGCCAAGCGGGTTACTGATGCCCCCCGGGAACTGAGAGTCAGTAGACAGTTCAATGATGGCGCCCGGAAGGGCAACGTTGCTGACTAAGACTCGGCCAGCAAGGTTTGCCTCAGCCTCAAAGAGGATGTAGTCTTTTTCAAAAACGCCCGCGCTCTTCATTATGATCCGGGCCTCGGTTACCGCAAACCCAGGCTTTTGAATCGTGATTTGCTTTCGCCCATTTGGTGCAAAGGCGAACTGGAGCGCGTAGAGACCGTGCGTCCCTGCGGTGACTGACTGTTGATTACTACACTCCCCGGAAGGGCCTAACTCGCATCCGGTTATTTCTGCACCGTCAACTCGTTCGCCATCCTCCGTCAAGATACGGCCCCGAAGCTCAAAAGTCAGAGACTCCCTTTTACCGGCACTCTTCGGAGTTAGCGTTGTCCGGGACGGGAAAGGGTTCCCAATCGGTTCTTCTGTCAGGCTGATTGTAGTCTGTTTTTGTGGGAGGTGCCCCCGGTGACTCTCGAATAGCAGTCCGAAGCCTGAATATGAGTCCACCAACACAAGTACCAGAAGCCCCATAAGGGCAAGGAGAACAACCACGAGGCCAATTCCCAGCCGTCTCCTGCGGGTAGCCATGCTTCTCGATCTCCGGCCTTCACTTGAATTGTAATTCACAAGCCTCTCTCTGCTGAAGGAAAGGGCTCAGTAATAACCGACCCGCTTGCTTTCTGTCGCGGCAATTCCAACTCACTTGGCACGGCGGCGTTCGGTTAAGGCACTAAGGCGGACAGCTTCGACAATCCGGGTCGGCTTTTCCCGGCCCGGATTGGCTCCCAAGCCAACCTCCCTACTCGGTCGCATGGGCTGTTTTTGGTTTAAGAACCCAAGCCAGGGCGGCGTATTCCTCGTCGAGTTTGGACAGGCGACCGCTCTTTTGGAGAAGCGACACACGAAGAGGGGACAGAGATCGCAAAGACTGCTTGAGGGATGTGGACCGGCTCAACTAAACTGCGAACGGTTTCAACGCTATGAAAACGATCCTACGACTGACAGGACTGTTCATCCTCGTCCAACTGTGCATCGCCGCCCCACCCGACCGGCCGCAGAAAGTCATCTTCGATTGCGACTTGGCGGGTGACGTGGATGACGCCTTCGCCGTCTCGCTTTTGCTGAGCAGTCCCGAATTCGAGGTGCTGGGTCTGGTACTGGACCACGGCAACACCTCCAAGCGCGCCCAGGTTGCCGGCCGCCTGCTGTACGAGCTGGGGCTCGAGGAGAAAATACCGATCGTGGTCGGGCGGCCCACTCCGGGCATCGTTGGCGAGGAAACCGGCATTGCCGCCGATTCGCACCAGTTCATCTGGGGACAGGGCTTCGAGCGCTGGAAACCCGCCTCAAAAGACGCTGCTCAATTCATCATTGATACCCTCCGCCGGTATCCGAACGAAGTCATCCTGTTCACAGTTGGTCCGGTGTCCAACATTGAGGATGTCATGCGCCAGGACCCGGAGGCGCTCAAGCTGACCAGGCGCGTCATCTCCATGTTTGGCAGTTTCACGATGGGCTATGGGGGACCGGGCACGAAGCCCGAACCCGAGTGGAATGTCCGCGCCGACGTCAAAGCCGCGCGGGCTTTGGTGGCCAGCGGCGCGAAGCTCACGTTCGCCGGGCTGGACACGACCACGATGGTCAAGCTTCGAGAGCCCGATCGCATGCGCCTGCTTTTCCGCAACTCGCCTTTGACCGACGCGCTGTGCGCGCTCTACACGCTGTGGAGCTCCGAGAAGTACGCCCAGCCCGATCCCACGCTGTTTGACGTGGTGCCGCTAGGCATGGTTCTTTGGCCCGAGTTGTTTACGTCGCGCCCGGCGCATGTGCGCGTGGCGGCCAACGGATTGACCGAAATCGTGAACGACGCGCCGCCGAACTGCGAAATCGGTGTGACCGTTGAAAAGGATGAGCTCATCAAGCGCATCATGGGTCGCTACCTGAGGCAAAACCTCATGCGCCAGCCCACGCCGTGAATCGCGGATTCGAATCAGGCCTGGTCGACTCCGTCCACTCGATCCTGGAGGTATAAGCCATGGAAAGAACCCCAGGAAGGCACTGCGGGCAGCGCTTTCAATCTAGCCACAGGCCGTTGGCCCGGACGCGCTCCTTGAATGGAGTCAAGTGCTGATCGCGCAGGCTGATCACATCCCTCAGCGAGCAACATCTCCACAAACGCTTCGTTTCTCCGCGCCTGAGACAGATGCTCCTCCGTCGTCGCCATCTATATTGCCTGCCAGGTCAGAAGGTAGAAAGGGCCCCCAGGTAGCTGTGGTCTCCCCCGCTCATCTCGGGGAACCACCCTCAGATGGAAGTCGAACATGCGGTCCAGATACTTGTCGATGATTCGCGCTTCGGCTCGATACACGCGCGTCTCTATTTCCTCGGATAGCTCTAGAACAAACGTAGTGACGTGGCGCTCGCCGTCCGCTGCAGTCTCCACAAGGAGGGCGCAGACACCGGGAATGGAGGCAACCTCCTGTCGAAAGTCGTGAATGTCCGAGTTGTCAACGATACAGATGCTCGCACTGGTAGCCGGATGCCCGATGGTGACAATCGGCCATGAATGGAACCAGTCTGGCGACACTTTGACGTCTCCCTCAGTTGCGACACTATTCGGCAAAGTCGGACCTCGCCTGGTGTTGATGAGGACGTCCACTTCATTGCACTGTGGCATGCTGTTCACCCAATCTGGCTGGGGACACCTTCGCGACTGTCAAGTCGCAGCTTCCCACCAGTTCCTCGTTAAAATACAACTCGAAGCTGTGGACTCCCTCTTCCATCAATGGCAGCCCGCGCAGCTGGAGTTGCCCCTCAACGCTGTCACCATCAAGCTGAACTCGGAGCTCCGGCAGTTTTTCCGTCTCGCCTGACGGGCGTTTGAAAAGGACGACGATTGTGTCCTGCCCGTTGGACGACCGTCTCTCCACTAAGAACCGGAAGTAGAGCCACATCGCGGGATGTTGAGCCGGAAGACTACGGACATGAATCACATGGAAGATGCCCTGCAGCTGTAGCTTACCGTCTGGGGCTCTTACGACCAAGTCGCAGAGCAATAAAGCTTGCAGTTTCACCATTTTCTTAACTGTCTCCAGTTTACGCCAAGTCCGTACAGGAGAAACTCGAAATATCGCGGGCGTCAACGCGCCCGCCAATTCGTCGGTTACGGGGGCGGGTGCCCATAAGCGTTGACTTGTGTGGAGGATGGGCTTCTAAGGCCAAGGGCCTGATTCAAGTTAGCCTGGGGCGAAGCCCCAGGAATCAGATTCGGAGCGAACTCCAGCGCTGTAAGCGCGATTCAAAGATCCTCGTTGGGCTTTAAGTCGCGCTTTCAGCGCTGAAACCCGCGCTATGATTGGTTCCTGGGGCTTCTCCCCAGGCTAACCTGAGTCAGGCCCTTGGCCTTAAGAACCTGTGTCTAATCAAGTTAGCGCATGTGGAGCGGTTGCCCCGCTACAGTGCTGGGCGATTTGCCTTGATCCGCTCGAGGAGCGCGCTGGCGGGCTCGTCGGCAGGGTCCTGGGGAACGAGCTCGCTGCGGAAGGCCCGGGCGAGAATCGCGGGCGTGAGCGCGTCCACCTGCTTTTGCGCCTTCGCCAACCGCGCCTCGATCCGGTCGGCCAGCGCGAACAGGCACTCCACCCGGCGGACGATCTCGTGTTGCGCGGGGAGGGGGGCAGTGGGGGAACGAGTAGGGACACTGTTCTCTGCTGTTCGCCGTTTTGAGTCGAGCCCAAAGATCTCTCTAGTCCGCCAAACTGTTCGAGACTATCATTCCGCCCAGGGAGGCGGGAATGAAGGGCTACGTCGCGAACACTGACTATGAGTGGTACCGGTACCTGCTCGCCAGGCCCGATATCGACGAGGTGAACTTCTGGCAGCCGTCAGGCAGGAGCAACTTTCAGGCGGTCCCGCCCGGTTCACCGTTTTTCTTCAAGCTTAAGAGCCCTCACTACGCAATTGGCGGATTCGGATACTTCGTCAAGCAGTCGATCATTCCTGCATGGCTCGCCTGGGAAGCATTTGGGCCGGCAAACGGGGCTCCGGATTTCGTGACGATGCGCCGTCAGATAGAGCAATACCGCGGCGCCACTGGCCGGGAGCTTGAGCCTCAGTACATGATTGGATGCCTGATGGTTGCACGGCCGGTTTTCTTTGACCGAAACCACTGGGTCGAACAACCGCTCAATTGGAAAATCAATATTGTCTCGGGTAAAACATACGATTTGAATTTCGGAGAGGGAAAGCGACTCTGGGACGATTGTAGGCTGATGGCTCAAACACGCGCTGCGGCAAGGCCTTCCTTGGTGGCAGACCCGGGCGTCCGCTACGGCGAGCCGATACTGGTCCTGCCGCGTGTCGGCCAAGGGATTTTTCGCGTGATGGTGACCGACGCCTACAACCGGGCATGCGCTGTTACTCGCGAGCATTCGCTCCCCGCCTTGGAGGCAGCTCATATAAGAGCGTATTCCGAAGGGGGCGAACAGAATGTTTCGAACGGCGTATTACTCCGGTCCGACATTCATCGCCTGTTCGACCAAGGCTACGTGACCGTGACGCCTGATTACTGCTTTGAGGTGAGCAGAAGACTGCGGGAGGATTTCAGCAACGGCCGGTCTTACTATCCTCTTCACGGGAAGCGGATCGCGCTGCCCGATGAGCCGGCAGCGCGGCCGGACCGCCGTCTCCTGGATTGGCACAACTCCAACCGCTTTCTTGGCTAGCAGGTAAGGACACCCCATGTCTTCGATAGACGAACTGCAAGCACGCATCAAAGATTTCATCGGGTGGTCCGCTTACTCTCGCTCACTGTCGTTCGCTTCGTGCGCGGCTCCTTCCGATCGCTGCGCGGATTGCAACACTCCCCACCCCTCCGGCACGTCCCCCAGCCATGGCATACCGGAGTCCTTATAGGCGGGGTAGGGCTTGAGGTCCCGGATCATGATCCGGCCTCCGTCGCCGCCGGGCCAGGCGCAGGCTCGGAAAACAGACGGATGTAGGCGTCGTACACGAACCGACGGTTGCGTTTCTGCCCTGTCGATTCCTTGAGGATCCCGTGCTCAACCAGCTTGTGGACCAGTTGATTGGCGGCCGCATAAGTCGTCCCCGTGATGGTTCGTACTTGTTCGACCGACATGATCGGCCGTTCGTAGAGGCGCTCGAGCAGTCGCAGTCCGTTACCGGCGGCGCGAGCGAGATGTTCCGTGATCAGACTGCGGTGTTCTTCGCGGAGCACCAGGATTCTGCGAGCGGTTCGGGTCGCCTCGGCGCTCACCTCCGTGACGCCGCGCAGAAAGAAGGAGAGCCATCCCTCCCAATCGCCGGAGTCACGCACGGCCTGCAAACGGTGGTAGTAGTCATGTCGGTGTCCTTTGAAGTAGTGAGAAAGATAGAGAACGGGTTTCAGCAAAACCAGGCGCTCACACAGGAGAAAAGCGATGAGCAGGCGACCAACGCGGCCATTTCCGTCCAGGAACGGGTGGATCGTCTCGAACTGAGCGTGGGCCAGGCCGATTTTGATCAAGAGCGGGATATCGTCATCCTGGTGCAAGAACTGCTCGAGGGCGCCCAGCATAGCGGGAACCTCCTGGGGAGGCGGTGGAACAAAGGTCGCCTCCGCGAGGGTCGAGCCGGACGGGCCAATCCAATTCTGGGTCCGGCGCAACTCCCCCGGAGTCCGCTGGGCGCCGCGCACTCCAGCCAAAAGCTTCTCGTGGATCTCACGAATGAGACGCACAGAAACGGGCAGTTGCGCCAGCCGTTCCAGCCCGTAGTTCATAGCGCCCACATAGTTGATCACTTCCGCGACATCTTGAGGTTTGTCGGGTGTCAACATTTGAGCTTCGGCGGCCAGCAGGTCGTGAAGAGAGCTTTGTGTCCCCTCGATCTGGCTCGAAAGCACCGCCTCTTTGCGCACATACATGTAGACGAAAAGATCGGGGTTGGGAAGAGTTTGGATGGAGCCGTCCAGTCGTCCGAGCGCCCGGTCGGCCTCAGACAGCAGCGCCTGAAGGTCGCCTGTCAGGGCGATCGGGGGATCGGGAGGCAGGGGCGCAGGGATGAATGCGCGGTAACCGGCGCTTTGGGTCACGTAGCGACCCGCCCGGGTACGTGGATCGGACACCCGCGGATTACCGTCCATAAGATAGTCTGCCTTTAACATGCGGTCGGACGAAGTCCATGATATAGGCTACCTATAATATGAGCAAGCCCTCTTCCCATGCTATAGGCTGTCTTGCATATGGACGCTGTATAAGCCGCGTCTTTAAAGCCCGCCCTCATTACCAAGAATCTCCGAGACTTTCGTGCTCTCCTTCACGCTTTAGGCTCACCGAAAAATGTGACAAAGCCGACGTGGTGCTTAAGGGCGCCGTTCTCGAGAAGACGGACAGACGGGTTCGCGCCGAAGGCGAGTCGACCGATTTCGGAGTGGCAGCCGGAGGAGCTTCCGCTCTCGCAATTCCGCCAGTGGCACCGACCGAGCGGTGTCATGGAAGCCGCGCGCGAGCGCTTTCTAGCCGGCATTCCTGACACAGAGGCAAGCGGGTCTCACTGCGCACATGGATTTAGCCAACCGGGCCGAAAAGCGGCGGATTCTGAACGGCGAATCCGCCCTACGACTACTCGCCATGCGAGAGCAGGCGGTCGTAGGGCGGATTCGCCGTTCAGAATCCGCCGCTTTTCGGCCCGGTTGGCGGGGTTGGCTTGGTGAGTGTCCCGGTCAGGACGCGACCGATTACCGATGCCCGCCCCCGGCGCCTGTGAACATTTCCATCTTAGAGGGCCGCGGACGCCGGCGGCCGGGCAAAGGATCGCCTGTTTCGCGGTCAAATTCGTCGGCAGTCCGGCGGAGCGGGAGCCGGTCCCCGGTTTTCTCCTGCCATTTTCTTAATTCAGCCCGGAACCGCTCCAGTGTGTCCCGGTGAGCCGGGTTTCCGGCCAAATTCCTCAATTCGTTCGGGTCCGCCTCGACATCGTAGAGCTCCTCGGATGGCCGCCGCGGCTCGAAGCACCGCATCTGCTCCGGGGACAGCTTGCCCTCGTCGCGAAGCCGACGCATCGCTTGATAGGTGGGGCTCCGGACGGCATCGGCGGGCGGCGTATTGGGGAGGTCGGGATAGAAGTTGCGGATGTATTTGAACCGCAAAGACCTGACTGCCCGTCCGAAATCATCGAAGTCGTGCCAGTGATCCTCGGCAAAAATGTAGTCGTGGATTTTCTCCTCACGATTCTCGAGCAGGGGGGTGAGGCTCCGGCCGTGGAATGAGGCCGGAACGGCCACTCCAGCCGCCTCGAGAAGGGTCGGCGCCAGGTCGATCGAGCTCGCCAGAGCCGTGCAAACCGCTCCCGGTTGAGTGCGCTTGGGCCACCGGACGATGAGCGGAGTGCGAATGCCTCCGTCGTACAAAGTTGTCTTGTCCCTCGGGAAAGGACGCCCGTTGTCGCTGAGGAACACGACGATCGTGTCTTCCTCCAGCCCCTGGCGAGCCAGCTCGTCGAGTACTTCCCCGACATAGCGGTCCAGCCTGCTGATCTCGTCGTAGTAGAGTGCGAGGTCGGCCCTTGTCTCGGCGACGTCCGGGAGGTAAGGGGGAACGACCGAGTTCTCGGGACGATGGGGATTCGGGATGATGCCCTTTTCGTAATCCCGATGCGGATCGAGCGCGGCCAGCCAGACGAAGAAAGGCTTGTCCTTGGGACGATTGCGGAGGGTCAAAATCCAGTCCGAACAGCCGCTCGCCGCGTCTTTGCCGATAGGCTGCCGGGCGGCGCCGGACGGGGTATCTCCGGAAGGCAGCTGGTAGCCTGACGGATCAGCCTCTTTGATCTCGTCGAACCGATCCTTGACCTCGTTCCCAAGGTGCCACTTCCCAGCCGCAGCAGTCCAGTAGCCCGCTTTTCGCATCAGCTCGACGAAGGTCAGGTTGCGGGCGGGCAACGGCCAGTGCAGTTGTTCGGCGTCGGTCGCGTGAGGATAAAGTCCGGTTATCATGCTCGCCCGGCTCGGGCTGCACGAGCTCGTTGTGACGAAGGCGTTTTGGAACCGCATCCCGTGCCGGGCGAGCCGATCAAGGTTGGGTGTTCGGACTGTCGGGTGCCCGAACGGCCCGCAATCATCCCAACCGAGGTCGTCCGCGATCATCAGGACGATGTTCGGGGGACGGGTTTTCCTCTCCTGGCGCGCAAGCAACGTCGCGCCGGCCAGTCCCGTCGTGGAGCACTGAATGAATCGACGACGGTTCAGAGGTCTCGAGCCCAGTTTCATAGCCTGCTCCGTTCGCCCCCCATAAGAGCATGAAAGAAGCGGGCAGTCTACTGTCTCCGAGGGACTATAATGGCGGCCGTCGCTGAGATCCTGGAGACCTGCGTGGAAGAAGGCAACGCGTTCGTCGAAGTGCAGCGGTTCAGGCAATGGTGGATCTGGTTGGTCCTGGTGGTCGACCTTGCCCTGATGCTGGTCCTGTTCGGCTACGGGATGTTCCAGCAGCTCGTCCAGAACCAACCGTGGGGCGATAGACCGATGTCCGACAACGCCCTCGTCCTGGTAGGCTCCGCAGCCATCCTCTTCTCCCTGGGGCTCCTTTCGCTCTTTCTCGTGGCGAGGCTGGAAATCACGGTCGGCCCCGAGGCTCTCTCGATCCGTTTCCGGCCATTCTCCGCCCGTCGCATACCGTACGGTGATATCGCCAGTGTCGAGGCCAGGACCTACCGGCCTCTGGTGGAGTACGGCGGTTGGGGGATACGCTGGTCGCCCAGTCGAGGGATGGCGTACAACGTCTCCGGCAAGCAAGGCGTTCTGCTTCAGCTTTCAAATGGCAGTCGGGTTCTTCTGGGCTCGCGCAACGCCCAGTCCCTGGCCGACGCCATAGAGCAGAAGATCGACAACAACGGGTAACGGCAGGTGCTTGAGTCCATGTCCGATTCCACAGCTTTCTTCTCGAACGGTGACAGGAAGTTAACGCGCCGAGGCTTCCTGGGAGTGTCCACGGCGGCCCTCGCCTGCGGTGCCGGGGCCCATGCGGCAAGCCGTCCAAACGTCGTCGTGATCCTCTTCGACGACGCCGGATGGAGGGATGTCGGCTATCACGGCTCCGAAATCCAGACGCCAAACATCAATCGCGTCGCCCGCGAAGGAGTCGAGCTGAACCACTTCTACGTCTGCCCGACATGCTCGCCCACCCGCGCCAGCATGTTGACCGGACGCCCGGCAAGCCGGTTCGGGATTTTAACGCCTATTGCCGGCCGAAGCACCCACGCCTTGCCATCCGGCGTCCTTACACTTGCCAGCCTGTTTCGCGACAATGGCTATGACACCGCAATATCGGGCAAATGGCACCTGGGATTGCGCCCGGAAGTCGGGCCGCTCAAGTACGGCTTCGCCCATTCCTACGGCTACCTGCATGGGCAGATCGATCCCTATACCCACCTGTACAAGAACGGCGACCGCACCTGGCACCGGAATGACCAGCTGATCGAGGAAGAAGGCCATGCCACGGACCTGATCACGGCGGAGGCCGGCCGCTCTATCCGGTCCGGACGCGACCGGTCCAGGCCGTTCTTCCTGTATGTCACCTACAGCGTGCCTCACACTCCTCTCGCCGAGGCAAATCGGTGGACGGAGCGCTATCAGGCCATCGCCGAGGAATCGAGGCGCCTCTTCGCCGCCTCCATGACGCACATGGACGACTGCATCGCCCAGCTGCTGGCCGTGCTGCGCGACGAGGGGCTGGAAGAAGACACGATCGTCTTTTTTTCCAGCGACAACGGCGGGCAGCAGCAGGAGGCCGGAGAAGGTTACGGCGGTAAATTCAGGCCCTCGCCCAAGCTCGGTGATAACCGCCCCCTGAGAGGCTGGAAAGGAGAGCTGTACGAGGGTGGAATTCGCGTGCCCGCCGCCGTCCGCTGGCCCGGGCACCTCAAGCCCCGGAAAGAGGACCAGGCCCTTGGAGCTTGGGATGTCCTGCCCACACTCGCATCCATGACCGGGTTGACTCTTCCGGAGACGGCCGTCGAAGGAGTGAACGCCTGGGACGCCATCCGAACCGGGAGCCAGGTTCAGGAGCGGGTCCTTTATTGGAGGACGCCTGACGAAATGGCCGTCCGGAAAGGCCGCTGGAAGCTGATTCACCACGGCGCCAGCCTCGCGAACGGGACAAACGAGCTTTTCGACCTTGTGGCCGATCCCTACGAGTCAAAAGACCTGGCTGCGGATAATGCCCCGCTCGTACGGGAGCTTGCCGAGGAACTGGGCAGGCAGAGGTCGAAAGACTGAACCGCCCAAAGAATTGGGACAATCGTCCGCGCGCCCGAAATCCATGCCTTTTTCAAGACGCACTGTCGAGGGTGTTGAAGATGTTTACGCTTCTATTAATAGCCAGCGGAGGGCGAGATCGAATGGAGCCGCGCACGACAGCGAGCAAAGCGAGCGAGAGTAAGCGGACCACCTGACTCGCTCCACTGCTTCGTAGTGTGGAACCTAAAGTGCGGAAAGGGTTCCAAGTATCCCGTGACCCCATCGACGTCGGGTCCGCGCGTTTGGCTCCCGACTGGGACATTTCTCGGAGGAGAGATGAAGAAAAAGAGAACTTTGCTTTTCTCCCTGCCCGTGCTTTTCCTTCTCGGCCTGGCGCCTGTTCGCGCCGACGATCACTTGGTCGAGCGCGGGACTCGCGAGTACATGGGAAACACGATGATGATCCAGCTCAGGGAAGTCTGGATCGGGGAAAAAGCGACAAAGGTCGCCGACCGACTGACCGTCATCACGCGCCATGATCTGGGCAAACGCTGGACACTCGCGATCCGTGCCAAGCGCTACCTGGAAGAGCCGATCGAGCAGGAAAGGAAGGCGGAACCGGTGCAGAAGCCCGAACGCGTGCAAGAGCTCGGCTGGAGCTACCGGCCGCAATTCGAGTGGGCCATAACCGATACCACACAAGAGAAGACAATCAACGGGCGCAAGTGCCGGCTCTACTTGGCGCGCGGTGAAGCGGACTATGCCGAGGAGACGCGCGAATTGTGGCTCACCAAGGACTTGCCGGTCGATGTTGGACGGATGGCAGAGCATGCGGTCAGGCCTGACGACGAGCCGTTCTGGCGCGCGCTCTACCAGGAGTTCCCTGGTTTGAAGCATTCGATTTCCCTCGAGACGGAGGTCAAGTCGGAGCCGGCCATTGCTCCGGCCACGGCCTTCCATTACAAGGTCGACACCGTAGAATCAGCTGCACCGCGCCCAGGCACTTATGAGATCCCGGAAGGATTCCGGAAGGTCAACAGCCGCGAGGAACTGACCGCCCGCTAAGGAGACCCGATGAGATTCATTCTTCACTCCCTCGTTGCGCTTGCCTTTGCCGTCTGCTGCTGCATCCCGACATACGGCGGCGCCGAGACACAGACTCCCGAGTACGTCAGAATCGAGCTGAAGAGGCTCGAGGAGACGTGGAGACTCCTTGACCAGGGCGCCGAAAAGGTATGGCCGGGGTGGAACGGTTACCGGGACGTCCCGTTTCGCTTCAGCTACCCGAACGGAGTCATCCTGCTCGTCGGGCATCCCGATCCGCCCGATGGGTACGACCTGGTCCAGGGCTTGGAGGCATCCGGCAAAAAAGTCTACATCGATCGCCGGCTTGAGGTTCCTCTCCCAATAAAGGCGCCGCTTCT
This sequence comes from uncultured Acidobacteriota bacterium, assembly GCA_964421755.1. Taxonomy (GTDB): domain Bacteria; phylum Acidobacteriota; class UBA6911; order RPQK01; family RPQK01; genus CAVUUN01. Next base: position 1,319 of record CAYQYP010000209.1, on the reverse strand, counting down.
CGGGGGAGGCGGGCCACTCCCCTTCGGGAAGACCAGCCGCGTAGAGACTGTCGACCTGAGGATGCGGGATGCGACCATCAAGGACCCGCCGGAGCCGGGTCAGCCGGCGAAGGAAATCCCGGATGCATTGCGGGTGGCGAGCGAGAACCAGATCCTGATCAACATCCACGAGATCTTCCATTGCTTTCAGAGAAAGGTCTACCAGTACCGTTACGGCAATCTCCGGTTCAATCCCGATCTCGAGTACGCCTTGTATGCCGACGTCGAAAGCCGGGCGCTCGCCAACGCCTATGCCGCCTCCGATGACTCGGCCGCGCGGGAATACCTCAAGGACTTCCTGGTGGCGCGATCGCTCAAGCGAAAAAGCATGACCGAGCTGGAGCAGAACCAGGAATCCGAAGACGAGCTCATGGAAGGGACCGCGGTGTATGCCGAGACCAGGCTGCTCCAGCTGCTGAAAGAAGGCTATTCTCCAAGGCTCACCGTTCAGGACGACCCGTTCTTCCTGGGTTTCCGCGATTTGGATTTCTTCCTCAGCGAAAAGTCCGACCGGCTGAAAGAGAGCGGCCTCGGTTCTCTGGAGGCTCGCGGGAAATGTTACGCATATGGTTCTTTCCAGGCTCTCTTGCTGACGCGCTTGTTCCCCGGGTGGCAGAAGGACTTCTTTCAAAAGGGTCGACTCCTCACCGATGACATAACAAAGGCGCTGGCGATCAAGGAAAAGGAGCGCGAGGACATATCGGCGCGGCTCGAGGAGCGCTACAAGATCAGCGAACTTCGGACAAAGCACGCGACCATTGGCCGCCGCGACGCCGCCTACGCGTCAATTCAGGCCCGTCAGGGCCGAACTTACATTGTCAATTTTAAGCCAACGGGAGATTACGTTATTCCAGAAGGATATGGAGACAGCTTCCGTATTGGATTGATGGAGCTTTTCCCTGACGGCATTCGGCAGTTGAAAATCAACGAAGTGCTGTTCGCCGGTCAGAAGACGCCGATTATGGAAGACCAGCTCTATTACCTGAAATGGGTGGACACCGACTGGAAGCCGGGAGAGAAAGGCTACGAGTTAACCTTCGGCAGGAGCGGGGGCCCGGACATCTACTACGACGCCGAGGTGAAAACCCGGGGTTTCACGTTGAAAGCCCCCAAGATCCGCTTGAGCGACGGTGCTCGCCGGGTCAAGATCACGGTGCTCGCCAAGGTGCCGGAGAGCTGATTATCACTTGGTGGTTGCCTGGCCGCCGGCCGCCAGCTCCTGCAGCTTCTTTATGCCGTTGAGGTTCTCCGGGTTGAGCAGCAGAGAATTCGCGTAGTTC
>CAYQYP010000208.1:0-3639 GCA_964421755.1 uncultured Acidobacteriota bacterium | reverse complement strand
TTGATCCTGGGGCTTCTGATCCCTCGACTCCTGAACCCCGGCGGTCCGTCCCCGAAGTCAACCCGCACCGCATCGATTCTCTCCCTCGTATTGCTCACGGCGTACCTGGGATTCAAGGAGGTGTCACACCGTGTCGCGCTGGCGACGCTTGACTCGTCGGCGCAGTCGGATGTCACGCAACGTGCCTGCCTGCCCGGGTCTTTGAATCCACTGGAATGGACGGGCATCGTGGAGACACCAGGAGAATTTCGAGTATTGACCGTCGCAGTCCCCGGCCGGGCGCGAGTTCGGGAACGGCTGGAGAAATCGTGTCCCCGGCACCTGGTCGAAGCGGCAGGGAGGAACCGGGAGGTTCAGCTGCTTCTGTCCTTTGCGCGTTTCCCGGTGTTCCGTCTCAGGAAGACCCGTGACAGCGGGCGGTCGTCGGTGCTTGTCGAAGATCTGCGCTGGCAGTCGAACAAAGGCTATAACGTAGGGCCTTCGGTCCTGCTGACGTTCGATGACCAGCTGCACCCGGTGGATGAGCGCAGCCGCAGCTGGTAAAGCCAGGCTGACCGCCTGACTATGCTCACTGGCCGCCCGTAAAAAATGCACAAATCCAGTGTCCGACTGGGAAGTCGGACCTACCCCGGCTGGCCTGATTTCCCGGTAGGTACGGAGTGGGCAGTGCGCAGTTCGCAGTGGGCAGTGCGCGGTTGGTCACTCGGTCAGTTGGTCGCGACGGGGATCGCGTAGACCTTGCCATCCAGCGAGCCGAAATAGACGAAGCCCGAGTCCACAGCCGGGGAGGAGATGACTCCCTGGATGAACTGGTCCGCTGTCCGACCCGTCCGGAACCGCCACATCTCCCGCCCGGTCTTCGCCTCAACGGCGTAAAAATCAGCCGCGGTCTCCTTATGTCTTTTGGAAACGCAGGCATTGCCGATGTACACGAGACCATCCGCGACTGCCGGGGAAGACCAGGCATAGCCCGACGTCTTGAAACCCCATTTGCGCCGGCCATTCTCGAGATCCACGGCAAACATATGGACGAAATCCGAGCTCCCGATGTAGGCAGTACTGCCCGCAATGGCGGCGCTGGATTCGACCCAGGAGCCGAGGTAGTTGAACCGCCACTTCTCCTTGCCGGTTTCGGAATCAAGGGCAAAGACGTAAGGGTATCGGCTTCCGATGAGCAGCAGGCCGGAAGGCGAGATGACCGGACTTGCCTGCACAATCCCTTTTGTATCGAAGCGCCACTTTTCCTCTCCGGACTTCGCGCTCACGGCATAGACATTATGATCCCAGCTGCCAAAGTAGACAGTGTCTCGGTAAACCGCCGGGGAGGAGCGAATTGTATCCCCGGACGTGTAGTGCCACTTTTCGGTGCCGGTCGCGCCGTCTATCGCGTACAGATTGGAGTTGCTGCTCCCAATGAAAACAGTGCCATCCGAAACGACCGGGGAGGACTGCAGATAGTCCCACTTCTCATCGCCGGGTCCGAGAACGCTGTGGGGAACGAGTGCCCCTTTGGTGTCGAACTTCCACCGGAGCTCGCCCGTGCGCGGGTCCAGGGCGTACAGGAAACCGTCGTCGCTTGCGAAGTAAACCGAGTCCGAAGCGACAGCGGGCAGGGATCGGACCGGCCCCGCCGTCTTGAACTTCCATCGGAGCTCTCCGCTCTTCGCATTCAGGGCATAGAAGCATGCGTCGTCGCTACCAACGTAAACGCTGTCGCCCGCAACCAGCGGCGCAGCGTAGACCGGTGCTCCGGTGCTGAAAGACCAGGTTTCTCTTGCCGTCCTGCCCACCTCGGGTGCGATTCCCGCACTCGGAGGCTCTCCGGCGACCCGCGTGAGTGACAAGGGGAGTTTTAACTCCATCCCAAAACCCGTGAAATCCATTGTCCCCTGCAGGGTTTTCCCGTCCGGGGACAATGTCCCGGTAAACAGCAGGCTCTTGATCGTTCGCTCCTGGATGGTTGCCTTGCCCGTCGGGGTCGGGGGGAAATCCATATCATCCGAAAAGAACAGGGCCTGCAGTCCGTCATCGGACGCCTTGAATTCAAACCCAACACTCGCAGAATTGCCGGAGTCAGTGAGCATCCCCACCCACCGGCCAACAAAGTCCGATTCTGCAGGAGCGGCGATCGGCCCGACGATGAGGGCCAAGCACACCAGCAGCGACAGCGCGGCGCGATCCAAGCTCAAAACGAGACGGCCGAGTTTCATGGACACTTCTCCTTCGAGATAATGTCTGGGTACGGAAACACCCGCCCGTTTGTTCATCCTGCGGACGTTTGGTCGTTGGAAACCACGAACACAGGGCTTGCCGCTCGAGTCAGCGCATGCTGAACGTGGTATAAATTGCTCCTAGGATCCGGCGCTTTCAATAGAACTGCGAAACAACAGCTTCGGGCCAACTGAACAGGAGAGACACAATGTCAAATCGGCGTGAGTTCATGGGACAGTTTGTCGGCGGTGTCGGTGTCCTTGCAGCTTCCCCGGCGCTTTCAAACGCTCGCATCCCGGGGGCGAATGACCGAATCCGAATCGGTCTTATCGGTGCCGGGGGACGGGGACAGGAGATCTTCAAGGCGGCCCTGCGCTGCCCGAACGTCGAGGGTGTTGCCGTCGCCGACGTTTATACACGGCGGCTCGAGGAGGTCAAGGCATTCGTCCCACAGATCCGGGCCTTTCAGGATTCCCGGAGTCTGTTGGAGGACAAGAGTATCGACGCCGTGCTGATCGCCACGCCTCAACACGAGCACGCGCTTAGTTTCGTTGCTGCGATGCAGGCCGGCAAAGACGTCTATCAGGAAAAAACGATGGCCTTCAACCCGGATCATGCGAGACGCATGCGAAAGGCGTTTGAAGGCTCGGGCCGGGTCGTCCAGATCGGGATGCAGATGATCAGCAACCCGGGCCTGGGCAAGGTCCAGGAAATCGTCACCTCCGGCCGCATGGGAGTCATCACCGTGATCAACGCCCATCACTACCGAAACGCGCCTTACGGCGGCTGGATGAGAAAGATCCCCGCCGATTGCGATACCGCTCACGTGGATTGGAAGCGTTTCGAAGGCGAGGCAAAGTCCCTTCCCTTCGACCCGCAACGGTTCATCAACTGGCGCTTCTTCTGGGACTACTCCGGGGGGAACGTTTTCGAGAATATGATCCACCAGGTTGGTTACTGGTATAAGGCACTCGATCTCAAGATTCCCGAGAAGGTGACAATGACGGGCGCAAACTACCTGTCCCCAAAGATGGAGGTGCCGGACACGATGAACGTGACGATGCATCAGGAGAAGATCCTCTTCAACTGGAACTCCATGTTCGGCAATGACTACTACGGTGAAGGGCATGACCTGTTGCTCGGAAACAAGGGCACGCTGGCGCATACCGAGTCGGATGAAGTTATCTTCACAGCGCAAGGAGACAAGAGAAGTGCCGCACCGAAGGAAGCCGGCCCGTCGTCCGGTAAGCCCCCGGATATCGTCGGCTATTCAGATGCGACCGATCGGCACATGCAGAACTTCTTCGATTGCATGCGCAGCCGCAAGGAGCCAGTCTGCCCCTTCGAAATCGGGTTCCGCTCGGCGGTCGCCTGTCAGATGGCGATCACGTCCTACCGCCAGGGACGGACAGTGAAGTGGGATGAGCA
>CAYQYP010000207.1:0-2800 GCA_964421755.1 uncultured Acidobacteriota bacterium | reverse complement strand
CCCTTGCCGTCCAATCCTCTTGCTTCCCGCGAATTCCGGCTGACGCCGGCCGGCGAGATACTCAAGAAGGAATTGTGCCCGGACGATTACAGCGGTTGCTGTTCGTGAGCGATTGCGCAAGGTGTGAAGAGATCGACGGAGGTTCCGACGCAAGGCGGGCGATCACGTTGTCAAGCGAGCCAACCGGGCAGTAAAGCGGCGGATTCTGTAAAGCGAATCCGCCCTACGACTGAGTGCTTACCGGATGACGAGCGGTCGTAGGGCGGATTCGCTTTACAGAATCCGCCGCTTTACTGCCCGGTTGGCTCGCTTTGACGGGTCAGTTGTCCGTTGTCAGTCGTCAGTTGATTTCCGTTGTTCCACTTCGGTCATTCGCTGTGATAGTTTTTCGCCGCAGAAATCCACTTTCTCTGAGGGGAACCCATGGACTTTGAATTTGGAAAGAGCGTTCAAAGGGACGGTCAGCAGCTTCTTGCGTCGGGAAAAGACGCCAACCAGGTGGCCAATATCCTGTGCGAGAAGGACCCGCAAGGCCACAATTACGGTATCGGCATCGTGCTCGATTCTGCGGGCAAGCCGACGCCTACCTCGCGAACGCTTCTGGAATACGTCACTGCAGAGCTCGGCAATAGTGAAGCCGGGCGTTACATGAACTCCGCGAAACTCATGCCGGCCGTCAAGGAAAGCGTGCTGCGCTGGCAGCGGATTCCCGAAAAGTACTGGGACCGATTCCATCTGGGGCTTCCCTCCGATGCCGGGACCGGGGCGGTGCAGACGGCGGTTCAGGCAGCTGTGGCCTTGTGGCCCGGGTTGGCGACCGCGGCTGTGGAGGCGCTCGGTTGGCCCGCCTACAAGCCGATCTCGGCAATGGCCCGCTTGGCGTTCAAGGAAGTCCCCCCGGACAGTGTTGTCGCCGAAGAGACTGTCGTCCCCATTTACCAGTCAGGTCCCATGAATACCACCGGGCAGGTCTGTGGCGCCGAAGTCGTTAAGGCACGTGCCGAGTCCGCCAGTCACGGCAAGCAGCCGGTCATTCTGGACCGGGCGTACTCCGGGTTCGAATTCGCCCGTCTGGCAGGGGAGGAATCGTATGACCGGATCATGCAAATGAGCTACGAGCGCCAGGTAGCGCCTTTCCTCGACGCAGGCGCCAACGTGCTGATCGCGCTCAGCCCGACCAAGACTTTCGTCTCGTTTGCCCTGCGGCCCTGCGGCATGTTGCTCGTCTTCTGTCCCGACCCGGCGGCGGACGCAAAGGTGGCGTCGACTTTGAACAGCGTTCTCAGAGCAAGAGGATCGTCATTCGAGCACCCGGTGACCCGGGCTTTCGCAAAGGCGATGGCCAAGGACCGTCCGCGACTCGAGGCGGACCACGAATCGGTGCTGCGACGCCTTGCCGAGGCGGAACAGCTGTGGAAGAACCTGGTTCGCGGCACGAAGATCGAGTACCTGTTCTCTGACTGCTACGCGGGCCTGTTCCGAAACACCAAGGCGAGCGAAGGGGCGGAGGCCCGGATTTTCGACCGCCACATCTATCCTGTGTTCGGCAATGGGCGCTGCCGGCTCAACGTGACTGGAATTCCAGCGGATCGGGAGCTCGCAGCCGCGCACGTAGCGGTCTTCGCGGAGAACTGTTACTGAACCCTCGCTCCGGGAGTCTCGGGGACACAAAACTTAATTCCTTCGCTCACGGGACGCAAGTGGTAACGAGACTGGAATTAAGTATTATGTCCCCGAAACCCGTCCCAGCCGATTGCTGTTCACGAAAAAGGCCTGTGGATTGCACTGGTAGGTGAGGATTCCCCCCTCCTCGAGCACTTCTACGATCCGATAGCCGCGGTAGTTTGCGCCCCAGTTGCCTCCCATATGGCCGTCGAAGAAGTGAGCCCGTCCGTTTGAATAGATGACGTTGTCGATATCGTGATCGTGACCGTGAAAGACCGCGACGATGTTCGGCGTCTGCTCCAGTAGGGCGGCTGCCTCAGGACGGGCAATCGCGTGCCGCGTGAACTTCACCTGTGCGATGTGGAGAAAGGGGAAGATTCCCTTTTTCGTCTTGAAGGATTCGAGCTGACTACGCAACCACCCGGTGTCGGGTGAAACGTACTCACCTTTTTCGTTCGATGTCGATGCCAGGATGAAGGCGTAATCACCCCGCTCGAAACTGTGGTTCTCGGGGTATCCCCACGTCTCCTTCCAGAATTCGGGGGATGCTTTGTCGTGATTTCCACGGTTGACGAAGTAAGGGATCGTAAGTCGACCGTACCGCTCTCGCAACTGAGGGAGCAGGTTGGGTTGGTCGTGGACGAGGTCGCCGTTGAAGACCACAAAGTCCAGGCCCTTCGAGCGGGCCTCCTCGTTGAGCCAATTGGTCATCTCCTGGTGAAATCGCTCAAAATCGGTGTCCGCCTGTCCGAAATGCCCGTCCGAAGCGATTGCAAATCGCAGGAGGGGCCTCTTCCCGGCTGGCTGGGGCTGGGCAGCCGGCTGGGCTGAAACAAGAGAGGGAGTCCACGCGGCACAGGCGGTAAACTGCAGCAAAAACGCACGTCGATTGGTCATGGCTTAGAAGTACCAGAGTCGACCGCAACTGACAACTGACAACTGACCAAGAGTCAGCCAAGCGGGCCGCTTGGCGCCACTCAAGTCGCCTGCGTCCGGTCAGAAGGTGTGAAAAAATCGTGAGACCGCATTTCGACCCCAAGGGGGTCGCGTAGCAAAGCCCAGGGTTGGCCGCGTTGTTTGCGGCCTACCCTGGGTGGCGGCCCGTCAAAGATTCCAACCCTGAAGGGGTTGCGTA
>CAYQYP010000206.1:0-4044 GCA_964421755.1 uncultured Acidobacteriota bacterium | reverse complement strand
GGTTCGGCTGGAATCGTGGCTTCTCATACCCTGATCCCTGAGGCCCTGTATCACGCCTTTGGGACTTTCGGCGCTCTGATGTCGCCCGATTTGCCGCTCAAGCGGCGCCATCACGAGATGATTGCCACCATGGTCTCGGTGACGAACCGGTGCGTCTATTGGCGACGCAGGTGCCGCACGCGACGAGATCAACTCCGGCCGCAGCCAGTCCTTCCAGCCCGTCGAGAACCCCCGAGCCATGAGCCATCAGCTTCACTCCCGAGTTGTAGAAGATAACGGCATCGGGCTTGCTCTCCTGCGCCCAGAGCTTTCGCAGAAATGACCCGATCAGCTGCGTACCCAATTCTGCGTCTCCCCGGCCCATGGAATCGCTATTGACCACCACAATTTGCATCTGGCTGCTCCTTTTCATCCTCTATGGCCTGACGTTTGTGGCCCTGACGTCTCCGGAAACCATCCGCCTGACATGATCCAAACGCCCGGGATTCGGCGTGAAAACCGCGCAGTTTATGCTCAGGTACCGGTCGACCAAAGAATCGAAACTGGGCCCACATGGAAGGTAATCTTGCGACATGGAACCTCCGGATCGCAGACGGCGTCGCGGCCGTCTGCCCGGATGGTTCACGTCAGAACCGCCGGAAAGGATGCGCCGCCGCCTGCGTGCAATCTGCCGCCTGAACGGGCCGAACCGGCCTGGAGCGGGCGATTCAGGCTTTTGGGGTTAAATAGAGCACAGGCACTTTGACCTCCGCCAAATAGTCCATTCGAACGGAACATGAGTGTCAAGCAAAAAAGTGTCAAAAGGCAAACTGGACCCGGTTGAACAGGGTATGTTCGGTCGTGAGGCGGATTGCCCTGCGCAGGCGCCGTGCGGGGTCGAGAGCATGATTTTCATGGCCTATCGCAGCCGCTCGATTCGCGAACGGCTCCTTGAACGATTCAAGTAGCTCGCGACAGAACCTGTGCCAATCAAACGTGTCCGTTGCCGCAGAAAGGTCGCAGGTGGCATTCAACCAGCGGTGTGGGTTCGATTCCCCCCTCCAGCACCAATGAAATCAACAAGTTAGCCTGCCCCCTTGCTCGACTCCAGATTTTTCTGTCGGGAACATTGTCGGAACACCTGTGTCGATTCGCGGTCGCCGGTGAGCTGGGTCAGCCGGCGCCTGGGCTGGTCAAGGACCGCCCCGAGGAAATCCAGCGGAGGGTGCCGACAGGCGAAACCATGGCGCCCGCCAACGGGCCTGCCTCGATCTGGTTCAGGCCGTGGGGGTCGGCTCGCCCGCCCAAGGGCGTCTTGTCGAAACGGCGCATCCCAACTACTGGCATAAGCCCGAGTCTTCTTGACACGTGTCCAAAATACTCGCGAGTGTTTTTGACATGTGGATAAAAAAGTAGTAATGTCGACGGTCGTGAAGCCAAGGTACCTGATACCGCAGGTGAGGCAGGACCTCAAGAAAAAGATGGTTTTTGTCACTGGCCCCCGCCAGGTCGGCAAAACGACGCTCGCCCGGAGCCTCCGGGGGGCTGAGGCCGGCTATCTGAACTGGGACATCGCCGAACACCGTGAGCGAATTCTAAGGCGCCAACTACCACCCGGCCTCCTGTGGATCTTCGACGAGATTCACAAGTACCGCGCCTGGCGTGCTTTTCTTAAGGGTCTGTTTGATGGGCGCCGGGCGCGACAGCGTATCCTGGTCACTGGCAGCGCTCGGCTCGAATGCTATCGTCATGGGGGAGAATCACTCCAGGGACGTTACCACCTGTTACGTCTCCACCCCTTTTCCGTGGCTGAGCTCGGATTGCAGAAACCGGGCGAGCTGCATGATCTTTTGACGCTTGGTGGCTTTCCGGAACCCTATCTCGTCGGATCCGAGGTTGAAGCGAAGCGTTGGTCAAGGGAATATCGCAATCTCCTTTTGCGAGAAGAAGTCACCAGTTTGGAGCAGGTCCAGGACCTTGGCACGCTGGAATTGTTGGCGCTACGGCTGCCGGAACTGGTCGGGTCTCCGCTGTCAATCAATAGCCTGCGGGAAGACCTCCAGGTAAGTCACAAGACAACCGCCAGGTGGATCTCCATCCTCGAGCGTCTGTTCGCCATATTCCGAATCCCTCCTTTTGGGGCGCCTCGGATCCGGGCGGTCAAGAAGGAACAGAAACACTACCAGTTCGACTGGACGCTCGTTCCCGACCCGGGCCTTCGTTTCGAGAACCTTGTAGCGGCGCATCTGCTCAAATGGGTGCACTTTCAACAGGACACGCAGGGCCGAGATCTTGAGCTTCGCTACTTTCGAGACGTAGACGGGCGCGAGGTCGATTTCGTGCTCGTCGAACGCAAAGCCCCTGTTGCCCTAGTGGAGTGTAAGTGGTCCGAGGGAGAGGTCGACAGAGGGCTTCGTTACCTGAAGACGCGATTCCCGGGCGTCGAGGCATGGCAGATCACAGCGACCGGACAGAAGGACTACTTAACGCCGGAGGGCATTCGCGTCTGTCCGGCCTTGGTTTTCCTCAAGACCCTGGCATGAGGTCAGGGGGCCCCCCCGACAGGACTGACCTCGCATTCATGGTGGCCTCGTGCGCCATGGCGTCATGCGGAGGACCCCGGATCCTGGAGCGCGGCTCGCCCTGGGTGCCACGCGCAGCAGCATCGCGTGGCTCGTCATCGGGTCTGACTTCTGCTACGCCACTCTCGCTAAGGCTGCAGATGCACCAACGGGGCGAGGAATTTGAGGAGCTCAGCTGTAGCCGGATCACCGGGCAATCCGAGGTTTGCGTTCAACAGGCTGTGGGTTGTCTCCGTCGCCCCGAATACCTTGACGGGCACCCCAGCCTCCTTGAGAACAGTGGCCAGCCGTTGCGCTTGAGCCGTGACATCGGGATGCCCCGCGACGTGGAGAATCAGAAATGGCGGAATGTTCTTGCCCTTCGCGACATGCGTGACCGCCGAGAAGTCACGATGCTTCCGGTCATCGTTACCGAATTTCACGCGGTGCCCCACTTCTGGAAGCGGCAAACCGTGTACCGTCCGGCGCACCTCCTCGGTCATAATGATGGCCGGCACGTCGTAGGTGTCCCCATCCACGGGTACACAACCCTTGAGGATCTCGAAGGGAACTCTCTCCTCTTTCAAGTAGCGCTCGTCCGTACAGAGTAGGGCCGCAACCTGTGCGCCGGCAGAATGTCCCATGACAAAGACTCGGTTCGAATCACCTCCGTATCGGGCGACGTTCCGATGCACCCAGCCAAGGGCCTTGGCGACATCTCGTATCAGGACACCCATTTCGACTTTGGGCAGGAGGCGGTAATTGGTCGAGACAAAGACGAATCCTCGTTCGGCAAAAACCCGGGGCTTGATCTGAACGTCGGTTTTGTCTCCCGCCTGCCAGCCGCCGCCATGGATCCAGAAGATCACCGGGAGATTCCGGGCGCCATCGGGTGTGTAGACGTCCAGTACCTGACGCTCATCCGCGGGATCCGCATAAGGGATATTGGATGTCAAGTTCTGCGCCTGCCCGCACGAAAGGAATACCAACAGAGCAAGGACCGATTTGAAGCAGTCGCCGGAGATCCTAAAGAGGAACTCTATCCAGTTTTCCATAAATGTAGTCTATTCCCATGCCCGGTGTCGTATCTAAACTACTTCCATCTCAGAGGAAGAGACCTTATTGTCCTTTGCCACCGCACCCTTCTCGTACCACAAGGCAATACCGCTGTTTCGGAGCGAACTAGCTTCGATCTCGGTCTACCATGACATTGACGTCGATCAGAATGCGAGCATCCGCCAGCCGACCGTGGCGAGGTTCGAAAAGAGGGTTGATCCGGACGGCCAGAATCTGATCTCGGTTCTGCATACTCTATATACCGGAGACCGTGAGTTCAAACGTGATGTCGACGATGCAATGAAAGCTGCTTTCGGCGAGGACTATGAGGAACTGGTCTTTCCCCCGGCCGGCGACCAGACCATTCAGCTGCGGCTTCGTTGGCGTTCACTGAAACGTGAACAGTCGGCCGCCGATCTCTCGAATGGCACGTTGCGCTATCTGTTTC
>CAYQYP010000205.1:0-13464 GCA_964421755.1 uncultured Acidobacteriota bacterium | reverse complement strand
CTGGAAGGTGACGCAGAATCTGGTCCTGAACCTGGGCCTGCGCTACTTCTACATCCCCGCCCTGTATGAGAGGAACAGAGCCGTCACGTCATTCGTGCCGTCGCTGTGGGATCCGAACCTCGCCCCAGAGCTCGTTCCTGAAAGCGGCGCGATTATTCCCGGTACCGGGGACACTCTGAATGGAGTCGTCCAGGCGGGAGAAAGAGGACTCCCGGTTCACATGACCAAGGACAGCAAGGACGATTTCGCTCCGCGGTTGGGCTTTTCCTGGGACCCGAACTGGGGCGGTCGATTGCTTATCCGAGGCGGCTACGGGATCGGCTTTTACCGGGAGGAAGGGAACATCCTCTACAACTTCATCAACTACCCGCCGTTCGCGCAGACGGTCACGATCAACAACCCGCCTATGGACGATCCAGCGGCCGGGAGCGCGGCGCCTCTGTTTCCTCCGGAGTTGGGGCTCTTCGAGGCGGAATTTGATCCGCCGAGAGTTCACCAGTGGAGCTTCGGCGTTCAAATCGACACCACCGGCCTGCTGTTAAAGGACAGCGTGCTGGAAGTTGCCTACGTCGGGTCGCACGTCGACCGTCTGGCGCTCACCAGGAACATTAACCAGCCGCTTCCGGTCCCCGGGTTCGACTTTGATCCGCAGATCAATGTCGGCACCCTCTCCACCCACTATTTCCGCCCGTATCGTGGCTTTGCCAACATCTTCCAGCGGGAAACCTCCGGGCGGGGGAACTACAACTCCCTCCAGGTCAGCTACGACAAGCGCTTCTCCCAGGGTCTCAAATTCGGCCTGGCCTACACTTTCTCCAAAGCTCTCAACACGCTGAGCCAGTTTGACTCCACCGCACAGGATAGCTACAACCCGGAGATCGACTACGGCCTGGCCAATTGGGATGTCACCAACAACCTGACACTCAACTACATCTACGAACTCCCCTTCCTGAGGAACCAGGGGGGAGTCGCCGCGGCTGTACTGGGTGGATGGCAACTGGCCGGTATTGCGATCATTCAGTCGGGCGACATGAGGAATGTCGGCATGTCACTCCCGAACACTGGAATCGCGACGCGCCCGGATCTCGTCGGCGAAGTCGAGGAAGTGGAAACGATTGAGCGCTGGTTCACGACAGAGGCTTTTACCCAGCCTGCACACGGGTTCTTCGGCAACGCGGGGCGAAACCTGGTGCGCGGACCGAACTTGCGGCGGTGGGATTTTTCCCTGATGAAGAACTTCGGAATTCCGCACCTCGGGGAAGCGAGTCGCTTTCAGGTGCGCCTGGAGGCGTTCAACTTCCTGAACCGCGCGAACTTCTCCGCTGTGTCCACGAATTTGGGCGCCGGGAATTTCGGACAGGTGACAAGCGCCCGTGCAGCGCGAATTCTCCAGTTAGGACTGAAGCTCGAGTTCTAGCGCGCAATTTGGAGTCGGGGACATGAGACTTTATTCCCAAGTGCTTTCCGTCAACTCTCAGCAAGCAAAGGAATCAGGTCTCGTGCCCCCGAAACTGACCACGCTTTTTGAGCAGCGGGGTAAGCTGTTCCGGTCAGAGCCGCGCACGCAGCTGAAAAACGCTGCGTGCGCGGCTCCGACAAGCTCGCTTCGGGCGTCGCCCCGCGAATGAGTTGGTATGGCTATGATTCACAAATCTTCCGCGTTAGCTTTCTGGCTTTGCTTGCTGGTCGGGATCTTGGGGGACAAGGCAGCATCAGCCGTTGCAGCTCCCCAAGCCAACCAGGAAGAAAGCATTGATTACTACAAGAAGTGGCTGGAGGAAGATGTCGTCTACATCGTTGCGGCGGAGGAAAGAGACATCTTCCTGAAGCTCCAGGCAGACGAGGAAAAGGACCAGTTCATCGAACAGTTCTGGCGCCGGCGCGATCCGGATCCCGCCACGGCTTTTAACGAGTATAAGGAAGAGCACTATCGGCGGATCCAGTATGCGAATGAGCGCTTCGCCGCCGGTATGGCCGGGTGGAAGACCGACCGCGGACTTGTCTATATCAGGTTCGGTCCCCCGGACGATATCGAAGACCACCCGGCCGGATCCACGTATGTCAGGCCTCAGCACGAGGGAGGTGGCACTACACTCGTCCATCCTTTTCAGGTCTGGACCTACAATCACATCGAAGGGGTGGGCTCGAACATCGAGATCGAGTTCGTCGACCCTCGCGGCGGAAACCTGTACCGCTTCGCCCGCGACGCGCAGGAAAAGGACTCGCTCCTTCACCTTCCTCTCGGATTCACAACAGCAGAAAAGTTAATCGGCGGTAACAAGTCGGAGAGAATCATCACCCGGCAGCTGGGCGACGTCGACGAAGTTACGGACCAGCTCAGTGGACATACTCTCCGATCCAAGGACGCGCCGATGGAGCGGCTGATCAGGCAGGGAGAGCTGGAGGCCGCGCCCTCCTTCAAGTTCGACGATCTAAAGAAAATCGTCACGACTCGGGTTCAGTACAGCAACCTCGGCTTCGAGTCGGATTACTCCATTTTGCAGTACGCCGAGAACCGCGCTCTCGTCCCGGTGTCCGTTTGGATCAGAGACTCGGACCTGACTTTCCAGCCGGTTCAAAGCGGCGTCCAGAGGGCGACCATAGAACTCTATGGAGCCGTCACCTCGCTCGGGAATCGCGTGTTGTATGAGTTTTCGGACATGCTGGTGCGTGAGAAGGAAAGCGCACTTGCTTCAAGCGGGAAGTCCGCCGCTCACAAGACCCTCTTGCTGGAACCCGGGCGCTACAAGCTTTCGCTCGTGGTCCGGGACGTCGCCAGCGGAAAGATCGGCACACATGAGAAGGCTGTTGTCGTGCCGCAGTCGGGGGATCGGCTCAGCTCCAGTTCCCTGATCCTGGCACACGACATTCGGCCGGCCTCGGGTAAAGAGGCACCGGGATCGTTGGTCCTCGGGGGAAAATACAAGCTTCTTCCAAATTCAGGCCGGAGCGTTCGCCAGCCGCAACAGCTGCACTACTATCTGGAACTGTACGGTGCGACACTTGATCAATCGACCCACCAGCCTGCCCTGAGCACCGAAGTGCGGATATTACAAAACGGCAAGCCGTGGCCGCTTGCCGAGGAGCTGGTCAGGGAGTACCCGGCCTCCGTCGAGCTTCTCGGCGATCGCGTCGTCCTGGTGGGCCGATTGCCTTCGGCGCGGCTGGGAGTGGGTGCGTATCGCCTGCAGGTGGTTGCCCGGGACGGCGTCAATTCCGCTGAAACGTCCGCCTGGGTCGATTTTTCGGTTGAATAGCCATGTGGTTGATCGCAACTTTACTGAGCCTCTTGCTGCAAAGTCCCGAAGCGGACCTCGCGGGACATTATCTGCGTGGCGTCGAGCTTCAGAAGGCCGAGAAGTGGCTTCAGGCCGAGGACGAATACCGCAGGGCGCTCGAGCTGAACCCCAGGCACGGTCCTTCGCTGAATAATCTCGGATCGGTGCTTCTCAGACAGGGGCGGAATGCGGATGCGGCCGAGTACTTCGAGCGGGCCGCTTCGCAGTTGCCCGAAGTCTGGGAGGTCCGGAAGAACCTGGGGTTGGTCTATGTGCAGACTGCCAAGTTCGGCCTTGCGGTCGACCACCTCAAGGCCTATCTCGCGCACGCCCGTCCGGATGCCCATGCCGAATACCTGCTCGGTGCCGCATACCTGGGACTACGAGATTTTCCCAACGCTTTGACCCATCTTGAGCGGGCGCGAAAGCAGCTCCCTAACGATGCAGGCGTCCTCTACCTGCTTTCGGCTGCTTATGCGAATTCCGGGCAGTCATCCCAGGCGGAGAAGCTGTTGGAAGAGCTCTTTCGGACCGAGAAACCGGAGTTGCGTGTATTGATTGGCGAGGCTTTGGAGGGTACCGGCCCTCACGAAGAAGCCATCCGCGAGCTGGAGAAGGCGTTAAACGAGAAGCCCGACATGCGGCTCGCTCACTTTTACAAGGGCCGGATCCTGTGGAAGCTGGGTCAGGCGGGCGAAGCAGTGAAAGAGTTCTCTGAAGAGCTGCGACTAAACCCGCACCACGCGCCTTCCTACTTCTTTCGCGGGTCGGTAGTCGAGCACCAGGGCCGTCTCACCGCGGCGATTGAAGACTATCTCCAAGCGTTCCGGATCGACCCCGAGCTGGCCGCTGCCTGCCATCACCTCGGCCGGGCATATTCCAAGCTGGGGGATCAGGAGAAGGCCGTCGATTGGCTCAGGAAGGCAATTGCGAAGGACACGAAAGAGCCGCAGGTGTACTTCCTACTGGGGCGCCTGCTGTCTTCCCGTGGCGAACGGGAAGAAGGCATGCGCCTGTTGGAGAGAAGCCGCGCGCTGCTGAACGAGCAACGGCCTCGAGCTTCGCCAGGGAACTCCCAACCGTGATGAAAGAGGCGCAAAAGCCAGCAACAGGCGCGAATGTCTCGCGCAAAAGCCGCAAGGGACGCTAAAGAAACGCAACAGGGCATGATCCCCGCCGTCTTTTGCGTTCCTCTTGCGTCTTTTGCGTCTCTGGCGTAGGGACGCTGCAATCTCTCTCACTGCCCGTCTTTCCAAAGTGTGGGTGGAAATCGGATTTCGTACAGGCTATGTTTGTACCGAGATGAAGGTCACCTTTATCAACAGGATGATGGGAATTGCCCGCGGCGGGGGTGAGTACTTCGATCTGAACATGGCTCGCGCCCTGGCAAAAATCGGGGTAGAAATCCGATTTGTTACCGGAAGACGAGTGAGACGCCTCGACTTCCCGCTTGATGAGTTTCAGACAACCTATATTAAAACGCCGTATTTACGCACCATCGATTACCGATTCAACAAAACCAAGTCCCGTTTGTTCGCAGCGGGATTGCGTCGTTTACGATGGCTCGACGGCCGTCTATTTTCACTATCTGCAAAGAGGCTATTGCTCAGAGACAGCTCGAGCGACATTTACCAGATATGTGCGCTTGCCTGGCTGGGGGCGGAATTGACTTCGGCCGGACGCATGGCAGTGATTCGGTGGCCTGGACCGCCCTCGGAGCGTGTGGCATCTCTGGCTAGAAACTGCGCCGGCGTCTTTTCTCATGGGACATCTTATGAAGAAGCCAGGAAGTGGGATCCGCGTGTTGAATATATTGTCGCCGGCTGCGATACCGAACTATTTCGACCGCGCGAGAAGAAACCCGCGGAACCGGGACAATGCAGGTTCTTATTCGTGGGCAGATGTATTCCCGTGAAGAATTTGGAGTTTCTTATCAAGGGTTTTGGGGAAGCCAAGAAATATAGACCGGATATTGGTCTGGAAATCGTAGGTGATGGCGCACTGCTGCGGAAACTCAAGGAACAGGCTACAGCGCTGAATCTTAAAGAAGCTATAACCTTTTCGGGAGCCTTGAGCGGTTCAGCCCTGGCGGAACGATACCAAGCTGCTGATTGTTTTACACTCGTAAGCACTTACGAATCCTTCAGTCTCGTCGCTCAGGAAGCCATGAGCAGCGGATTGGTATTGATCCTGAGCAAGGTTGGCAATCTGCCGTTTTTTGTGGAAAAGTTCAAAGCAGGGTCGCTTATTGAATCCGGGAGTGTGGAGCAGCTTCGCGATGCGATGATATGGTGGGCGGATAATCCCGCAGAACGGATTAAAACCGGTAAGCGGAACCGTGAGGCAGTAGAAGGGAATTTTACCTGGGAGGCCAGCGCCAAAAAGCTTAGAGCCTTTTATGAACGTCTTCTGAAGGAGAACGGAAGGGCTCAAGGAAGAAATCGGGCATGAAAATGGCGCAGGGTACGTAGCGACCTGCAGCCCCAGCATTACTCGGGGGGCGCTCTTTCCTATGAGATGGCGGCGGTGAAACGGATTGTGATCGTCGGCGCCGGCCTGGTCGGTATGGGAACGGCGTACGGCCTTGCGAAGCGCTACCCGCACGGCGTGCGTATCACACTGCTCGAAAAAGGCGACCAGCCCGGCCTCCAACAAAGCACGCACAACAGCGGAGTCCTCCACGCAGGCCTTTACTACAAGCCCGGTTCGCTCAAAGCTCGCCTCGCCGTTGAAGGAATCCGCCTGATGGTCCGCTTTTGCCGGGAAAATGATGTCCCGCACGAGGTCTGTGGAAAACTCGTGGTAGCCGTGCGTCCGGAGGAACTGGATCGACTCGACGAGCTCCTCCGCCGCGGTCAACAGAACGGCCTCTCCGGCCTGCGGAAACTCGGTCCCGACGAACTGCGGCGGATCGAGCCGCACGCCACGGGTCTTGCCGGCGCCCATGTGCCTGAGGAAGGGATCGTCGATTACCGGGAGGTGTGCCGCGCCCTCGCCGATCATATCAGGGCGCTGGGGCACGAGATTGTTACTGGCGCCCGTGTGAAACGACTGCGGCGGGAACCCGAAGGCTGGACCATTCAGACGGCACGCGGTCCGTTCTCTGCCGACCTTCTGATTAACTGCGCGGGTCTGCACAGCGACCGCGTCACCGAGCTCGCCGGCGAGACGCGCGAAGTGCGCATCGTTCCTTTCCGCGGCGAATACTACAAGCTGCTACCCGGCCGCACCTTCCTTGTCCGTCACCTGATTTATCCGGTCCCCGATCCCGCCTTCCCGTTTCTCGGAGTGCACTTTACGCGCCTGATCGCCGGGGGCGTCGAAGCCGGACCCAATGCCGTACTAGCCTTCGCTCGGGAAGGGTACTCTCTCACGAATGTCAACCCGTTGGATCTCTGGGACACTCTCACTTTCACGGGGTTCTGGCGCTTCCTCCATCGGTATCCGCAAATGGTGAAGACCGAGCTGGTCCAGTCGCTGAGCAAGAAGCGTTTTTGCCGCAATCTCCAGCGCCTTGTCCCCGACGTTCGACCAGAGGATCTGGCTCCCGGCGGTTCCGGTGTCCGCGCCCAAGCCATGACTCCAGTTGGCGAGCTTCTCCAAGACTTTCACATCGTCCAACGGGATCGCGCGCTGCACGTAATTAACGCGCCCAGCCCCGGCGCAACCGCTTGCCTTGCAATAGGGGACCACATCGCCCGCCTGATTGACCTGTGACGACCGGTATCTTTGAACGGACTATCAACATCTCCCTGCCCCTTTTTCGCATCGACACAAGCGCCGCTCGACTAACCCGATCTTTTGCCGTGAACTACAAAAACGCTGCCGCGACAGGATAGTAATCTCAGGCAGACAATTACGAAACCCAGCGCCCTTTCGGCGTTTCCCGTCTCGGTTGCATGGAGGCAGCCTCTCGGATGCTTCTTCGAATAGTCAGTAGTGTCAGAAGCAATCTCTATGCTTTCTGGCCGATCGCCTTGTTGCGTTTGGACAGGCACCTGACCAGCCAGATTCATCCCCTGCGCATACCCTTAGAGCCCAACGTCGAAACTGGCTGGAAACCTTATTGGCTTTTCGCTGGCACAACGAGCGACGGGAGAAACCTCTCATGTCACGCCTCGGTTCTCGCCACAGGCGCTTGCCCGCACCCGCCCCACTCTCATCGTGAAGAAGAGATGCTGATCCTCCTATCCGGTCGAGTGGAACTGCTCCTGCCGTCTCATCCCGGTCAAGCAGTTATTTTGGAACCCGGGCAGCTTGTCTACTATCCTGCCGGTTTCCCACACTCGCTCCGGACAGTGGGCCGGCGCCCGGCCAACTACCTGATGTTCAAGTGGCGGGGTCGGGCCAGAAGTCTGGCTCGTCCTCTCGTTTTCTCCCGTTATGCACCTAATAGCGAGGACACCGAGGAACGCAACGCCGGATTCCGCACGACTGTTCTTTTCGAAGGGCCGACTGCGTACCTTGGCAAACTCCACAGCCATGTTTCAATCCTGGCGCCCGGCGCCGGCTACCTGCCTCACCGAGACGACTACGATGTCGCGATCGTCCTTCTAGAGGGGCAAGTGGAGACCTTGGGACATCGGGTCAGACCACACGACGTGGTTTTCTATTCGAGACAAGACCTTCACGGAATTCATAACCCTGGGGCCGTCCCGGCGAGATACCTGGTTTTCGAGTTCCACCGCGCGCGGCGCAGCTCGATTTGGCGCACGGTCGTGTCTCGGCATCCCGGCATAAGAAAGGCTGATGGGTGAAGTTAATAAGCGTTTGCACTGCCAGCCACCGACGTTTCAAAGAAGATTGGCTGCTGCCCAGCCTCAAAGACGACTATGAGGTGTGCATCCATCCGTGCGAAATCAAGGGGTCGGGAACGTATCTGGCGCCGGACTGGACCGACGCGGTGCTGTTCAAGAGCCAGAAAATAATCGAGACAATCCAAACGGTTGACGAGCCGATTTCTGTGTACGCCGATGTCGACGTTCAGTTCTTTGCTCCCACCAAGGCGGCCATTCTCGAAGCAATGAAGGACAAGGACATCGTCTGCCAGTTGGATGCGCCGAACGGAGTCCTGTGCACAGGTTTCTTCGCCTTCCGCTCTAACGAGCAGACTCTGCGGCTCTGGCAGCAGGTCCAGGAAGCCATCAGGCTGGAGAGTCGCGATCAGCATGCATTTAACCGCATAATCCGGGAGATGCCGCGAATCCGTTTCGGCTATTTGCCGATCGGGTTCTTCGGCGCTGGCACGTTCCGAGGAAAGAACTGGAATCGCGGGGAACCGCTGTACGTTCCCGGTAAGCCGGTCATGTTTCACGCCAATTGCACCAAGGGGATAGAGAACAAGACTGCGCTGCTCGAGCGGGTCCGTAGCATTGTCCGGAAAGGCGCTTTGGCTGTCAGGACAAACAACCTGGCGTTCTACTACCGTTTTGGGATGACGGGGCCGGTGACGGTGGAGGCTTCATTGCGTCGAGGTTCTTTCTCACCGCCCGACACAAGCGCGGCTGCGCCTAGGCCACGTTCGGTGAGCCTGGATGTCGCGACCGTCTGCCAGCTGAAGTGCCCCAGCTGTCCAACCGCGGCCGGAGTAATAGGAAAAACCGTAGGTGGAGGGTTTCTGGCCGTTGACGATTTCAAACGGTTTGTGGACAACCACCCGTGGATTTCCGAGATCGAGATCTCGAATTGGGGAGAAGTTTTCCTTCACCCGGAGCTGGAGCAGATCATCCGTTATGCGGCTGAGAAGAACGTCGCGCTTCGCGCAGACAACGGCGCGAATTTCAATCGGGTGAGTGATCGGGTCCTCGAGGCTCTGGTCAAATACAAGTTCCGAAGCATCACCTGCTCGGTTGATGGCGCCAGCCAGGAAGTCTATTCAGTCTACCGCGTCAGGGGCGATTTCGACCGCGTAATAGCTAATATTAAGAAACTTAATCAGTTAAAGAGAGCGTACGGGTCCTGTTATCCCCAACTCCGCTGGCAGTTCGTAATCTTCGGCCACAACGAACATCAGATCGGCGCGGCCCGGGCGATGGCAGAAGAACTGGGCATGACCTTCCAGCCAAAGCTATCGTGGGATGACCTTTATGGCAGCTCTTTCTCGCCGGTCAGAGACAGGGCGCTTGTCAGCCTGGAGACTGGACTCGGCGTCGCGGATCGCCAGGAGTATCTCAAGAGATTTGGCAGGGACTACGTCGTTCGGTCATGCCACATGCTCTGGCATCGGCCGCAGATCAGCTATGACGGGCGGGTCCTGGGGTGCACGGTCAACCACTGGGGTGACTACGGGAATGCGTTCGAGCAAGGGCTCGAGCAGTGTATGACGGGCGAAAAAATGGAATACGCCCGACAAATGCTTCGGGGCGTGAAAGAAGCCAGGGAAGATATTCCGTGCACCAAGTGTAGGATCTTTCAGGGGATGCAGGCGAACAAGGCGTGGATCCGGCAGGAGGACCTCGAGCCCCGTCAAGCTGAAAGCCGCAGGATGAACATGCTGATAAACGGCGTGAGTCACGCGGGTCTTCTGGCGTTCTGCAGGCTGCTCTATCAAATGGCTGGAAGAATCGGAGATCGACGAAGATAACCACGGCGCCATATCAGGCTAACCGCTGGTCGTCGAAGGGGCGGGCAGAAATGCGCCCAGGATGGCGGAGCGAACATCCGAAAGATGCTCAAAGCCGGACGGGTAGGAGAGCCGGCTGATGGGGTACGTCTTGGCAAGTCGCGCCAGGGTTTCCAGCCTTCTTGGCTGGAAACCGAGGGACTCAACCGTGCGGGGAAGAAAAGAAGCGCGAACCAACTCAAGAAGGGCCGCCGCTTTGCTCAACTGAACCAGCTCGATCTGGCAATCGTCCTGTCGAACCGGTACGCAAAACCCGGCGATCGGGACGGTTCTGGGGCAGAAAAGGCCGATCCCCTTCGGCCCGACCGGAACCCGCTTCTTGTCGCAGCCCGGGAGAACCAGATCGAGTGTGCCCGGGTTGCGGACGAAACGGCACGCCAGGTCGTCCCACATGCGCATTTGAGGATAGCCGGGCGCAGCCATCCAGGCGCCACTTGAATCCAAGCCGAGCGAAACGACGTCATCGGCGAGAAGCAGGTACCCGGCCTCGAGAAAACTCGCCGCGAGGCAGCTCTTTCCGGCCCCATTGTTGGATCCAAGGAACACGATGGCCTCGGCCCCGACGACAACCGCCGAGGCGTGCAAGGCAAGCTTGCCATGTCGCTCGAGCCAATAGGCGAGAACGGCGCCCAGGAAACAGATTTCTACTTCAGGCAGCCGGTTTTCATCCAGAATATGACAGGCGATCCGACCAGAAAGCACGAAAAAATCGGCAATTTCTTCGTAGCACAATGCTTCGAAGCCGACCCCCGCATAGACCGAGTAAATGCCGGGCGTCGGGCCGGTCGCTTTATCCAGGACCAGGCGGCTTCGATCCCGAAAATCGGGAAACGGTGACTGTTCCACACATTCGAACACGAGTTCCGGGCGCCCGATCCCCCCCGGCAGAGCCGTCTGAAAAGGGAAGTCGCTCGTGAAGGTGACACCGTAAACCTGAAACAAGGGAGTTTCGGGGGGGGTGAGGGAACGGGTTTCAACTGACAAAGCTACCCACTTCCTTCCTGAGCAGAGCCTGATCCTCAAGCCCCCGAATGAACACACGCAAATCCTGTTCGATCATGGAGGGATCGGCCGAATAGTGGGAGGCGATCACCTGAGCGGCGGACCGGATGTTGCCGGAGACCGCCAAGGTGCGCCACATCGTCGTCGCCACGTCTGACAGCTGAAAGCACTTCTTTGTCAGCAGGTTGGCTACTAAAAGCCGGTCGTTCAGTTCCGCAACCAACACATTCTCGCTCACCCTCATCGCGCTCTCCGCTTCGTCCATTACCTGGACCGGAACCAGTTGCTTATGGTTGCGGCGTTTCAGGCACTGCTCGGGAGGCAGCAGATGCCAGCCTGCTTCCACCCGGCCGGTGGATTCATTCCAAAAAGAGAGGTCCGGCTCGTTCCAGGCAAAGGAGACATGGTCCGGCTGGCCGACCCAGTATTCGTCCGATCTGCTCTCCCACCGCTGCTTCCAGCTGAAATAGCGGTCACCGAAAAGCTCGGGTGCGTAGTCCTGAAGATCGTGCGCACTAACACATGCTGCGACCCGCGATTCCCTTTGCTCTATAGCCGATCGGAGTGCCGGATGGGAGTATAGAACCGCAAAGATCACTTCCGGCTCTTTACGACTTTGAAGGTACTCACGAAACCGGAGGCCGGAGAGTGCACAGTCGTCCACGACGACGAGAGTCTTCTTGCGTCCCTTCCGCGAATCGATTTGGCCGTAGAGTCCCAAAACGTAGGAGAGCATGCCGAGGACGATGAGACCTCCGCGCGGTATTGCGGCGTACCGGAAGCGCGTGACGTCCTGTCCGAACCTGTCTCTCAACTTGTCGGCCAGAATCTCGCAGTCGATCTCCGCCTGTGCGTAGCCGACGTATTTGAAAACCCGGTTGGCGATTGCGAGCTGCCATTTGAGAGTCGCAATTCGTGCCATTGAATCCGGTCTGAAAGAGCCAAGGAAAGCGATGGCAGGAGGCGTTCGTCGAACCACTAAAGCGGCATCTCCCAGTTGGGCGCAGAGCGGGTCAGATGCAATAGAATGGGCCAAGGTGAGAAGGTCTACACCCGAAGAAGGTCCGAGCCTCAGTCGGTCATGTCCTTCGAGCACCACGATTGCCCCTGGCAGACTTTTCTTCATGGGTCCTTAAGGAAGGGCGACACCGGCGGGATGCTAAACCGCCGGTGTCTTCGTCTCTTTAAGCCCCTTGAGACAGGGAGCTTCCTGCCTTGGCGTCCGACCCCGGGTGAGTGAGTCCGGTTTGGGTCAACTCGATGACGGTGCCGAAGGTGTCAAGACGGGGAGCTGAGTATCGCTTCTTCTGGGTGCGAGTCTTTTCTTGTTGCTTTTCCAAAGTGACCTCCTTTCTGGTGGGACAGTGTTGATACAGCGGGTTCAAGAACATTGCCCGCCCATACTTCGTCCTCGAATGATGGCACAAGAGGGTCAAAAGCAGTGAGTCAGCCGTTGGGATAGTATGGGCGCCACTTTGTACATGTGGCGCGCCGTTTGGGATCTGATCTCAAATCGTGTCTGCCGTTCTGCGCTCGCTATTGACTCGGCGTAGCCACATCTCAAGGCTGACCGGCCACCAGAAGTCAAATGCTGGCGCCTTTCCGTTCAGATAACGAGTGTATTGCTCGAGGACCTTGGATGCTTGCAGGCAGCCAAGCGCCTCCGCTTGGGATCCAGTCATCAGCGCTGAGACGACGTCCCAGCCTTTTTCGCGGAAACCGCGGTCGAACAGCTTCGCCGGAGGATTTGGACGAGCAGTGAGGCGCTGAGCCTCGGGCATCAGACCACGCATCGCTTCCCGAACCAGCGGCTTGTTCTCCCCGGCCCGGTGCAGTCGCCATTGAGGGACGGACATGACGAAGCGGACAAGACGCTGGTCCATCCATGGCGCCGCGTAGGCGAGACCCCACTGAGCCTGGCTGCGCTCCAGCCAGCGAAGCCAAGCGTCATGGAGAGTTGAGAACACGGT
Organism: uncultured Acidobacteriota bacterium; assembly: GCA_964421755.1. Classification (GTDB taxonomy): domain Bacteria; phylum Acidobacteriota; class UBA6911; order RPQK01; family RPQK01; genus CAVUUN01. The sequence goes on along the minus strand of CAYQYP010000205.1, from coordinate 592 downwards.
TTCCTGACGGCGACGGTAGTGAAAGTCCATGACCCGTGAGACCTGTCCCGGAGCATGACTGAGGATAGCCTCCGAGTTAACCCGTCTGATCAGTTTCTTCGGCAGCCAAGGGGGGAGACTCCTCCGACTTGCCCCCTGAATCTTCGGACCAATGCCCAGAGGCGCCGAGCAAAGCAAGGAGGAATGCAGTGCAAGTGTTCGCAGGTACCGTCCGAGGACGCGGAATCGAGAAGTGTTCAACGCTCGGCTGACGGTACGAATCTCGTCCCGAAGTAATATCCATTGCCTATCGGCGAGCAGGCCGAGGAAGTCGCTGTGGAAACTCAGACTCAACTCGTCCCCCCCTTCCCCGGAGAGAGCGGTCCTTACACCTTCTTCCCGAGCCCTGCGGCACCCGGCATCTATCAGGCCCTGATAGACACCAGTAAAGGGCTCATCGAGATCGGGGCCATGACGAGGGTAACCGGCCAGCGGCCAGGCCTGATCGGCAGGGATATAGGAGACGGGCAGGTCGTAGTGGCGGACGATGCCGTCGCTGATATGCCGTTCGTCGCACTGCGTCAGTTCTTCGAAGGCCCAGCAGCAGACCCGG
>CAYQYP010000204.1:0-91401 GCA_964421755.1 uncultured Acidobacteriota bacterium | reverse complement strand
GTGCCCCAGGCCGGCCCCCGCCCGGTTCCAGCAGTCGTACCCGTCCGGTCCACGGTGCCCGGCCGCCCGAGCCATGGCCCCCACCACTTCCGGGTCGACCCGCTTCCCCCCTGACTCGACTACGCCACAAATCCCGCCCATTTCACCTCTGTCCCCTACTGGGGCGACACGGTCCCCCACCCTTCAGTTTGAGCAGTCCAGGATTCGGCGTACCGGCCGCCCTTTCGGAGTAATTCTGCGTGATTGCCTGATTCCAGGATGCGACCACGGTCCATCACGTGAATCGCATCGGCGTACATGGCCGTAGTGAAGCGGTGTGTGATCATCAGCGTGGTGCGTCCACGGATCAGCCGGCGAAACCGTTTCAGCCAGTCGGCTTCCGCCCAGGAGTCCATGAAGCTCGTCGGTTCGTCAAGAAGCACAATCGGGCTTTGCCTGAGAAAAGCCCTTGCCAGGGCGATTCGCTGCCATTCCCCGCCACTCAACTCGGCCTCGCTCGCCAGCCATTTCCCCAGGATCGTCTCGTAGCCACGGGGAAGCCCGGCAATGATGTCATGTGCTCCGGCATATTCCGCAGCTTCCCGGGCAGCGGCCATGTCAGCCTGGAGGTCACCGTAACGAATATTGTCGAACGCCGAGCTCTGGAAACGGACCGGCCATTGAAAAAGCACAGTAAGCGCCTTGCGGAGTTCGCTTACGTCGAAGCCGCGGATATCCGAGCCGTCGATCTCAACGGCGCCCTCGTCGGGATCGTAGAAGCGGGCGATCAACTTGATGAGGGTGCTCTTACCAGCTCCATTTGCGCCTACGATCGCTACCAGCTGTCGGGCAGGGATGGCGAGATTGAAGTCCTCGAGCACCGGCGAGGCGCCACCGGGGTACGAGAAGGTGACATCCCGAAACCGGATACCGGAGCCGACTCGGGCGGGCATCGGCGCGGGGACCGACGGAGAAACGACCCTTGCCTCGAAAGCAAGAAAGTCAAACAGGTTGTTGAGATAAAGCAGGTTGCGATAGCTCTCGCCGAGGCTGCCGAGCAAACTCCGAAAGAGGCTCTGGCCTTGACTGAAAGCCTGGTAGAAGAGCACGACATCGCCAAGGGTCGACCGCCCCTGAGCCAGGCGGAAAACCATCCACACGAGTACCGCGCCGCTGATCAGGAGTGTGAGCAGAGCCGCGGCCAGCTTCCACATCATTTCGTCGCGCAGGAGGGCCACCCGTTGCCGCCGAAGCGTGGCTCGTATGCCCAGATACTTGGCACGGAAATGGTCAGCCAAGCCAAAGAGCCGCACCTCGGCAGCGAAATCGCCGACCGTTATCAAATTGTCGTAGTACCGGGCTCGGCGTTGCTCGATGGTGCTGCGCTCCCACCATTGTTGGTGACGGTGGCTGAAAGTGAAGACCACGTAGAGCGCAGGAAGCGAGCTGAGTAGCAAGACAGGCGGGAGCCAGAGGCCATAAGGCAAGAGCAGGTAGGCCATTCCGATCAGACTGATCGAGTCCCGTGCGAGTGTTCCCAGGCTCTCGAAAAGGACCATCGGACGGTTGGATGTGTCGCTGGTGATACGGTGCAACTGGTCGTAAAAGTCAGGCGACTCGTAGTAGGCCAGATCCAATTCACTCGCCTTCGCGTGAATCCGTCCCCGGATGTCGTCCTGGATAATCTCGGACAGCAGAGTCCTGAGCCAGGAACTGAGAGCCCAGAGTGCTTCGTTCAGAAGCATCATTCCTCCGAGCGCAGCGACTACCGTTATGAGCCAGCTCGCTTCGCCCGGCCCCGTCCCCTGGTTAAGGACTTTCGACAGGGCATCGACCGCCAGACGAGTGGTATGGACGATGGCGACCGGAACGACTCCCTGCAGGAGCAGGAGCGCCGCCCAGATCACGAGGCGGTAACCTGCTGAACCCCAGACAACAGACAGGGTCCACTTGTACAGCTTCAGGCTGTGCCGCAGGCCTTGGAAACGACGGTCAGTTCTCATGGCTGTGTACGGCGGGTACTCGCTTCTGATCCGCGTCCTCCTGCAGGACGCTGTATCGGCGCAACTGACTGGAATCACCACCGATGAGAACGCGCCCCTTTCTAACCAGCCAGGCGTGTGCCTCCAGGTGTCCGTCCTCCTTGGTGACGCCGATCTTCAGGTCAGACCTATACCCGGACCGCAGAAGCAGAATCTGCGCGGCTAATGCCCGGACGAGACAGCTCACGTGCAGTAGCTCACCGGCCCGTTGGACCCGGTCGACTATTCTCCGGGCTCGCGCCTCCGCCCTCGCGTCCCCGGCCGGCTCGTTTAACACCGAGAGACGCCGAAGCAGGAGCGACCGCACGCGCTCGAAACCCAGGATTGAGAGCGCCAGCCGCGCGAACGCCACGGTCAGTAGTGCGGTTCCAGCGTGGCGGAAACGCTCGACTGTTTTGATGGCCGCCCTCATTGGCTGGTTGTCTCGACAAGGCTCTGCGAGGCGAGCTCATTGAGGAAGATCAACAGGTCGCGCTCGCACGCGTCAGGATCGACATCGTACTCGCTGGTCACGATCGAGCAGATCTCCTCCAGGGTTCGAGGTTCACACAGAAGGTCCCAAACACGCGCCGCCACCTCCTGCATACCGAAATAGACGCCGGTCTTCAGCTGCAGAACAACCGCATCGTCATCCAGCTTGCAGGACATCAGATTGGTATTTACTTTGACCCGCGTGTTTCTCGACATATCCGCCAGGTTTTTCATAAATCTACCGTTTTGAGGACCGCATCCTGGTTGCCGTCAATCCAGGCGCGCAGGACAAGGTTTTGACGGCGCTCAGACCGACGGGAAACGAGTCGGCTGTGCCGAAGCAATAATTCCAGAGGACGTGTGAGATATCGAAAGTAAAGACGTCGGTCTTTGGCCGGTAATCCATACCTTTCCGCCATGGTCTCCAAGGGAGGAAAAACGTGCTGGAGAACAGTGGTTGTCCGGTAATCGTTCGGGAACCTGAGCTGGTTGTCGATAAGTATCTTGCCTGCCACCAGTCTGGCGACGTCCGATACCTCTACGGCAAACCGACGCGTGTCTTCCGGGATCCGAGCACCCAGCAGATCAAGAACCTCAATGACCGGCCTGACGACTTCGGTAATCCGAAATTCCTCTGTCTGCCGCAGAATTTCTGACCAATCCATCCGGTCCCGGGCCACGACTATCAGGCGGGCGACATCGGCTAACTGCATGAGCGCGCCTTGGTTGGTGAAATTCGGTGTCGCGTCGGGGAAACGGTGCTTCCAAAAATGCAGACAGAGCTGCACGAACATGTCCTCGGCATGCAGGACCAGGCAGCCGGCGTCGCCAAACGTATGGCCCTGCGCTCTTTCAAACCATTTATCGACGATGTCCGACCGTAGCCCGCTTAACCGGCCCGGGTGGCCCGTACGCGTGACATGCCAGTGTATCTCGACGACCACGCCGGTCTTCGGCTCACGATAGCCGACGTGGAAGTCGTTCTTGAGACGGGCCTCTACGTCCTGCCAGACCTGGAACCCCAGGTCGCGCAACAACGCATCTGCTTTCGGGAAATCGTTCTTCCGGATAAGCAGGTCGATGTCAAAACTTCGACGCAACGAAAGATCGCCGCCGTACAAGAGCTCGGTCATCGGGATTCCCTTCAGGACGATCGTTTCGATTGCAGCGCTCCGAAACCGCGCGAGCAGCAGAGAAAGCTGGAGGCGAAGCTGCATGTTCCACAAGAGGCAGGAATGGGAGACCTTGTGGAGCTCCTCAATCACCGCAGGAGACGCTTGCCCGGATATCGGGTGGTGGAAATGCAGGTAGCGGTTCAGAAGCGGAATGACGGCCTGGTGATAGGCACCTTGGAGTAACTTCGGCCAGTCAACGTCTCGACGGCACAGCTCGGCGTCCTCTTCGCACCACGACGTCGAATCTGACAGACTGCACCGGCAAAGGATCTGAGCCTCGTTGCTGTGGAGCGCTCTCATGGGGAAGATGTGAACCTTGCTCTCTATTCTGCCTGATATCTGCGGCGCAGGCACGGCGCGTATTTGGGATTTACCGGCTAAATTCGGGTTTCGTGTGGGAGGAGGCGAAGACACCCAAGTATACAGCTGAGTAAATTTGAGCACGATTTCGCTGACGGCAGGAATGGCCGCTTACTAAGCTGAAAGGCGCCCCGTGCGCGGCTCTAACGGACGTTCCCCTGACTCGCCTTGAGAAATGCGGGCTGATGGCCCGTGCAGAAGGGTGCGCTCGACTGCAGAAAGCCTTCTCCAGAGGAGCAACACCACCACGAGGACTATGATGGAGACGGAATTCACGCCCAGGGCCAGCGCCGCAATCGCCGCCACTTCTCTTTTCCCGATCCTGGGCCGGTCAAGAGCCGTTCTCAACAGATCCGGGAGTCCGGTTCCGAGCGAAGAAACGTCCTTACTGGCCGGTTGGCTAACGGCGCCCGTGGCGGCCCATTCCGCTCCCCGTTGAAGGGTACTGACGAAGTCGGGACTGCCCATCGCCTCCGGACCGTGTCCCAGGGTCGTGTGGAAAACCCGGCCTTTCTTGTATTGAACAACGAACAAAACAGGCTCACGCTCCCCGGAGTCGGCCGAAGCGGTCGCCAGGATGGTCAGATTCCGCGCAGGTCCGCGAAGCCGCGCGTAAAGCTCATCCCTCCCATGCATCCATGCCTTGGGGAATCCAGCCGTGATCGGGTGCTCTTGCCAGATTTGGATGGGAAATGCGTGTGGGGAGCCGTGCGTCCCGGCCGAGCCCGGCGTTTCGTCTCGCACTATTTTCCCTTCGCGAAAGCGCAAATAGGGGCCCCACCTCTCGTCTCGGCCACCCCATCCGCCCAGCCCAATGATCTCGTTGTATTCAGGCCAGTCTGAAAAGGCGTTATCGGCGGCATGGACGACCACGAATCCTCCCCCGGCCGAAACGAAGTCTACGAAATCGCGCCGCGCCTCTTCGGGCCACGGGTCTCCGTTATAGTTCGACACGACCACCTGGTAACGGCCGAACCGTGGTCTAAAGCGGCTCATGTCCATGCCCCGGGCGGGTGAGGTCGCCACGTCGACCGTGAAGAGACCGGAGTCCTCGAGGATACGTTTCAGTATTGGCGACGTCGTCGTCCACGAGTGGTTGTTCTGGCCGTCGACGATCAACGCCTTTATCCTCGGGGTGGAGGAAGCGTCGACGTCGACGACCTGCAGCCATACGACGAGACAGGCAGCCAGGAAAAGGTAGAAAGGCAGGCTGGCTTTCGGAGAGCTCATGCGACTCGACCCACCATACTGTGGATGACTACCCCTTGCTTTTAAGGACCCGTTCGATTCTGGCGATCCTTCTGTAGAGCAGGAACACCAAACCGGCAGTGACGATCGGGAGGACGTTAGACAGGATGGCCAGAAGTCCCAGCACCACTACTTCCTTGGGTGTAATTCTGATCCCCAAAGCCGACTCGACCTGATTGACGGCCTCCTCGGCCTCGGCTTGCAGATCCGTTTCCCGACGCCAAGATTCCGCCAGGTCGAGCGCTTCCAGACAAGGCCAGTTTGGCAACATCCCCAGGGCGGCCTTCCTCTCTTCGATTCTGTGCGCAAACTGCAAAGCTCGAACCAGCAAAGCGACTGATTCCGGGGGGAAGCGATCGGAAGGAAGCGAGAGCAGGGACAGGAAGCTGCGAAGGGCCAGAATCCGATGGGATTCGTCGGCCGTCTCTTTCAACACACGGAGCAGGTCCGGCAGGGGCGCCGGATCCGGCCATCCGGACAAGGCGACAATGCCTGCGCGCCTGATATCGGGATCCTCGTCATGAAGCGCCGCGCGCAGCACAGGCAGTCCCTGCGAATGGGGGACTGCGGCCAAGACGTCCAGAAGCGCCGCGCGAGTCGCGGTGTCTGTGGCCCGCGCATAGGCGGAAATCACGGGCTGGGGATCAGCCGGTTCCCCCCTCTTTAAGGCCGAAGACAGGCAAGCCGCTATTTCCTGGCTCTCTTCGTGCGTTGGGGATTCGTCGAGCAGTTGCAGCAAACTGGGAACGTCCGATGGCGCCACGAGAGAACGCAGGGCAGCGAGCGAGGCTCGCCGGACCGGGCGAGTGTGGTCCCGGGCAGCGGCGAACAGGGATCCCACAGCCTTCGCTGTTCCCCGATTGCCGGCGGCTCTGATCAGTTCCACTTTGATCTCTGGCGCGGCGGCGAGGATGCCGTCCGCTATAACCCGGTCTATGGCGGTTCCTTTGAGAAGGGTCAGACTCGCCCGCGCCGCCTGCTGTTCCGGCCCTTTCACCCTCGCGGCCGTTGCTGCCAAAAAATGGACAGCTGAAGCGTCTCCCAGTTTCCCTAGACCCGTAAGCGCCGCGATCCGCACGTCGGGGTCGTTGTCCGCACAGGCGGTTTTGTGAAGGGGCGCAACCCGAGTGTCTCCACGGTCAGCCAGGGCGGTGAGCAGGACTATACGGACAGGCGAATCAACGTGGTCGTATTTTGACGCCAGGAGGTCCCTGACCCTGGCTCCTGGGAGGTCGTGCAGGAGACGTATAACGGCTGCTTGAAATTCCGGATCAGGATCCGCTATTGCGCTCGCCATCTCTGCCCCTGCGGCTTCGCCCGAAGTACGGATAATACCCTCGAGCGCGGCCAGTCGGACCGGCTGGTCCCATTTCGGGCTCGATAATTGGCCATAGACGCGCAGGGCTGCCTGGCGATCACCATCTTCAGCCTCCCGGTCCGCGCAATCCAGAAGCGCATCAATGACCCGGGCGCCAACCCGGCCCTGGACCGTGCCCAGTGCTTCCGAGAGGGCGCGCAGGGAATGGCGGCCGCCGATCTGACCGAGACTGTATGCGGCAGCTGAGGCGAAATGAGCATTGTCACTGTGGAGAAAGGTTGCCAGAGACTCGGCGCACGACTGCGCTCTCCGGACGCCAAGCGTAACGATTATTCCCACTTTCTGTCGGTCGGTGACGTTGGGGAGGCTCTCGCTCAAGATCTTGTCCACCGATGGACCCGGGATCTGTTCCAGAGCGTGGCGCGCCATCTCTGCCGTCTCCGGCGCCACGAGCATGCTGGCAAGCACAGGGCCAGAACGCTCCGTTCCGAAGAAACCTAACTGCCGGCAGATGAATTGCTTGCCGGGAAGGCTCGCCCCCGATTGCAGGAAATTGAGAAAGCGATCCTCGACTGCTTTCGGGATCTCTCCGGACGTTTGCAGACGCCGAAGGAGGCTGGAGACGCGGTTCCTCGGTTCGATGCTCTCCCCGTATTGATAGATGGCCAATTGACCCAGTGCGCGGTCCAATTCCGCGAGGTTCGCGATCTCCTGAACACGAGCGGGCGTCCCTTCCCGACTGAAGGCGGGAACAGAGACTAAGAGCGGAATTGAGAAAAAAATAAATGGCGCAAGCCGGAATCTGGTCATCATTCTATTCCTCGTAAGGCGGACCTGCCGTCTTGTCTTTACAGGTGCCAGGGGGGCCTCATCGGCCGGGAGAGGAGGCGTTCGGCATGCGGGTCCCCGATGATCTTCTGCCTGGTCGGGTCCCAACGGACCTTCCGTCCGGTTCGCATGGCGATCAGGGCCAGGAAAGCGGGCGTCAAGGAGTTCAGCGCCACGGAGCAGGGCGCCATGGTCGTCCCCCGGGTCTGCACACACTCAATGAACTCGCGGTAATGGCCGGGAGAGCGGCGGAGGTTGATTTCGTCTGGTCCGATCCTCTCCTGGAAGAGCGCTTTCGGGTGGGCCTCGATACCATCCCGGTTGACCCAAACCCAACCGAGATCACCGATCCACCGGATGCCGAAACGGATAGCGTCGAAGCCAGCGGCGGTGATCATCGTGATATCGCCCGGATACTTGAACGTGACCCAATACCTCGTCGGAGCGTTCCAAAGCTTGCTCTGGCGGGGAAAGTCGCCGGTTCCCTCGACTTCTAAGGGACCGGTATCGTCAAAGCCGAGTCCCCAATGCGCGATATCCAGGTGGTGGGCGCCCCAGTCTGTGATGCTGCCGCTTCCATAATCCAGGTTCCACCGCCAGTTCATGTGAACTCGAGCCGGGCAGTAAGGCGAATAAGGGGCAGGGCCCAGCCAGCGGTCGTAATCCAGATGAGGAGGCGGCGCGCAGGGAGACACTTTTTCCGCAGTCTTCGCGAAGTCGTAGTGACCATCTGGTAAGCCGACTTCGACGGTTTTCACCTTGCCAATCCTCCCGTTTTGAACCAGCTCACAGGCGAAACGGAAATTCCCAAGGGAGCGCTGGAAGTTTCCGGTCTGCCAGACTCTACCGTAACGTTTGACCGCCCTGCAGATCGCCCGTGCTTCAACCCAGTTGTAGGCAAGCGGCTTCTCCCCGTAGATGTCCTTTCCCGCCCGCGCCGCTTCCACGGCCGGAACACTATGCCAGTGGTCGGGCACCGCCAGCATGACCGCGTCGATGTCCTTTCTGGTGATCAACTCCTCGAAGCGGCTATAAGCAGCGCAGTCGCGATTGCCGTACCTGGCGTCAACCAACCGTTTTGCCTGGTCCAAGTGTTGCTGGTCGACATCGCAGACGGCCACTACCTGAACCTGCGTATCTTCCAGGAAGGCTCTCAGGTTGGTGGCGCCTTGCCATCCAACCCCGATGCACCCCATGGTCACCCGGCTGGAGGGAGGAACCGCCCCTTTTCCCCGGGCCTCGCCCGGGACCAGGGCGGGAAACGCCACCAGGCCGGCGGCGGCCTTGGCTCTATCGATGAGGAACTGTCGGCGGGACACTTTCTCCACGGCTATTTCGTCAGATCGCAAGCGGGAAGTCTCGACCGGCAGATAGCTCGGTCATGTCGCCTGCCCGGTCCGCAACGAGGCGTTCACGCCGGGCAAGTGCCAAATCGAAATCCGTCATCATTCTAGCCAGCTCCCGAAAGCTGACCCCGGCTTTCCAGTTCAGCTGCTTTTGAGCCTTCGTCGGATCGCCCAGGAGCATGTCGACTTCGGCAGGGCGGAAATAACGTTCGTCGATCTCCACGTACTTTTTCCAATCGAGTTGGAGATAGTCGAACACTTCTTGAAGAAACTCGTGAACCGCGTGGCTCTGTCCGGTAGCAACCACATAGTCATCTGGCGCGCTTTGCTGCAGCATCAGCCACATGGCCTCCACATAGTCGCCGGCGAACCCCCAGTCTCTCCTGGCGTCCAGATTTCCCAGGAAGAGTTTGTCCTGCAGGCCCAGTTTTATCCGGGTCGCAGCCCGCGTGATCTTTCGTGTCACGAAGGTCTCGCCGCGGCGAGGGCTCTCGTGGTTGAAAAGGATACCGTTGCAGGCAAACATGCCGTAAGCCTCACGGTAGTTGACCGTCTGCCAAAAGCTGTAGACTTTTGCGCACGCGTAGGGACTTCGCGGATAGAACGGGGTCCGCTCTGTTTGGGGGATCTCGACCGCTTTCCCGTACATCTCGGAGCTCGAGGCCTGGTAGAAGCGAACTGGCTTGCGGGTGTCGCGGATGGCCTCAAGGAGGTTGATGACGCCAAGGGCATCGGCCTGGACAGTGTAAACCGGTTGATCGAAAGACACGCGAACGTGAGACTGAGCGCCGAGGTTGTAGACCTCATCGGGCTGCACTCGAGTTAGAACTTCTCTTACTCCCATCCCATCGACCAGATCTCCGTAATGTAGGAACAGCCGCGCGCTCGGATCGTGCGGGTCCCGATAAAGGTGGTCAATTCGATCGGTGTTAAAGCTGCTGGACCGGCGAATGAGCCCATGAACTTCGTAACCCTTCGCGATAAGGAACTGAGCGAGGTAAGAACCATCCTGGCCGGTGATACCGGTAATCAAAGCTTTTTTGGACGACATTTACAGACTCCAGACTGCGGAGGCGGGGTCGCCCCCGACGACTTCTTGTGCCAGACGGCCGGTCTCAACCTGCCAGCGGGTCAGACGGAGATGTCTGCTCCGTCATCGCGGGGAGCGAGAAATCTTGTTCGGTACGATCGGGCTCCCTTCGCTCCTCTCGCCGGCCTTCTCCCTGCAGGAAACCCTGTTCCAGCAGGTATTCGACGATCAATTTGGCGTTCTCCTCCGGAGTGCAGGCCACAGTCTTGAGTACGATCTCGGGATTCAAGGGCTCTTCATAGGGATCGTCGATCCCCGTAAATGCGGGCAGCTCGCCGCGCCGGGCCCGCGCGTACATCCCCTTGACGTCCCTGGCCTCGCATATTTTGAGGGGAGTATCGACGTAGACTTCAATGAAGTGATCCGAGCCCACCATGCTCCGAACGTCATTTCGGGTGGTACGGTAGGGGCTGACTGCAGCGCAGATGACCGCTCCCCCATGCCTGGTGATTTCAGCGGCGACGAAGCCTATGCGGCGGATGTTTGTGTCACGGTCTTCTTTGCTAAATCCAAGCCCTTTCGATAAGTGGGTTCGTACCACGTCACCGTCTAGTACCGTGACTTTTCGGCCGCGTTCCAGGAGCAGAATCGTGAGCACGTCTGCCGTCGTAGACTTGCCTGCGCCGCTCAGACCCGTGAACCAGATGCAGAAACCCTGCTTGTGCCGCGGCGGATAGGATTCGGCGAGGATCTCCCCCACTTCCTGCCGGGTGAACCACTGCGGCAAAGCCCGCCCGCGGTTTAGGAATTGCTCGCGCACCTGGGTGCCGGAAATAGTAGCGGTCCGTGCGTGAGCGGGCACCTTGGAGACCTCTTCGTACCGACCCTGGTCCGTCAGGTATACCATTTCGGTGAAAGGAACCATCCTGACACCCAGCTCATCCGAAAACTCTGAGACCAGCTGTTGCCCATCGTAAGGTCCATAGAACGGCAAGCCGTTGGAGTCCTTCCCCGGGCTCGCGTGATCGCGGCCCACGATCAGGTGATTAGCTCCGTGGTTACGACGAATCAGGGCATGCCAGAGGGCCTCGCGAGGCCCCGCGAAACGCATGGCAAGCGGCAGGAGCGCCAGGACGACGCTGCCCGGCTCAAAGCACTTCTCGGCCAGCGCCTTGTAGGTCCGTACCCGGGTGAAATGATCGACATCGCCCACTCTTGTTAAGCCAACCGCCGGATGCAAGAGCAGAACGCCGTTCGCGTCCCGAATAGCCCTCTGGGTCAATTCTTCGTGAGCCCTATGCAACGGGTTCCGCGTCTGGAAAGCGACCACGTTGGTCTTGCCCAGAGCCTCCAATCGGGCTCGGGTCTCCGCCGGTGTCAAGCGCAACGGCCGGAAATCGTAACGGCGGGGCAACTGCAACACTTGAAGGGCACCCGAGATTAAGGATCGTCCCCAGTTCCCCATTTCGGACACCAGCGGATGGCGAGGGTCCGTCGTCCCGAGGACCTTTCGGGCTTCCTCATCCGGATTCCAGCTGAATGTCTCCTCCACGGTCATAATGGCCAGCGGAATGTTCTTCGGGTCGCGCAGCGTCAATCGCTTGTCCGTCCCCAGTTCGGGCAGCCGGTCGACTGGGAGCGTCACGGGAATTGGGAAAATAGCCCCGTTGGCAAGCCTCATGTGGTTCAGTACCGAGACATAGTCGTCTTTTCCCATGAATCGATTGAGAGGAGAGAAAGCGCCCGTCGCGAGTAGTTCGAGGTCGCAGACCGATCTTTCGGAGAGCTGAATTGACGGGAGCGTAAAAGACTTCCCCATCAGAATTTCAACCGAGTCCGGGGGCACCAGAAGCGAAACCAAATGTCCGCCATAAGGAGAAACAACTTCTGTTTTGACGTGCATTGGATACGAACTCCTTCGTGCTCAGTTGAACCCAAGAGAAAATTGACTCAGTGATCCAGTTGTTCTGTGCGGTTGAAGAACTCGACAATGATCTTCGCCTGGTCTTCACTCAGGTTGCGCTTCCACTTGTCTCTTGTGTCGCGAAATGCGGTTTGCAGGAGCAGGGCGTCGAATCGCGGGTCGACGGACAGATCACAGAACTCCAGAAAGGAGTGGACCTGGCCGATCGGATCGCTGATGAGATCTTCATATCTTAACTGGAGGTAGCGGCCGGGAACGTGCCCGAGACTGCCGCGGATATCGTCGAGGTCAAGCTGGATTTTCATGGCTGCGGAAAGGACCGGTCCCCCACCAAGCTCGCACCACAGCTGGTAATAGGTCTCCGGGACGTCGCCCCATTGCCATCGCTCCGTTCTCGGCGCACTGGTCACGTCCAGCCAACCGGCCTTGACCCAGGAACTGACCACCGACCGGTGTTCTCTCTCGAGAAACACAAAGCGTGCGTCGGGAAAGAGCCGGTTGAAGAGGTCGATGCGCGACCAGCCGGTGATCTTGACCAGGAGGCGGGGGCGGCCCTGAGACTTCAGCAGCTTCTCGCACGCCCGGCGTGCCGCTTCGAAGCACTCCTCGGGGATTTCGTCCGGAGTTGGAGGCTGATTTCGTCTGCGGAAACCGGGCAGGTAGTAATCCCAAAACTTGTACGCTTCAAAAGGCTTCGGAAAGAAGCGGTTGAAGCGGACACCGTCCGGCAGGTTCAGGCGATAAAGGTTCGAGAAACGCGACAGCCAGGTCTGGCGGGGGAAAAGCTCGTTAAAACCGGAAAGCCAGCCGAGCTCCGGGTGATGGGCCAGGATGCGGTGCAGCATCGTGGACCCGCAACGACCAGTTCCGAGCAGGATAATCGGTTTGTTCATGATTCATTTGGTTCTATCGACACCGAGAAGCTATTCTCCCCAGCTAACTCCCCGGCTGGTGAACGAAGTGGCCCGGTTCTCTCCTTGGAAGCGAGCTGGCGGAGTTCAGATTGTCGACGATTCTAACTGCATGACCCCAACAGAGCAGACGTTCGACCAGGTTCGAGCCAATGAAGCCGGCGCCACCGGTCACCAGGAATCTGGGCATTGATTCACCTCAGTTGTTCGCGTTATGGGTGGTCAGGGCTACTTCTTCTATCCAAAGCGTCCCCTGGATCAAGCTGTCAATCTTCCCGCTTTTTCGACGGCGCAACTGGATGTCGATGAGGGCGCAGTCGGAAGGGCACTTGAAAGAGAATTCGTACTTCCGGAGCGAATTAGTTCCGAGCAGAGGCGGAGCGGTGAGAAGGGTTGTCTTCTTTACCGCATCGATAACCCGAAAAAAAGGGCCCTGATCTGTTGTGAGGTCTTGCGAACGAGCTTTATAGGAGAACGTATAGAATCGGCCGGTATCGACGGCGACCAACTGCGAGGCCATCCTCCCGTCGAGGTTACTCGTACCATCAAAATCGAACCGGAGCGCCCTTCCGCCAGCCCCGGTCCCCGCCGGTTCGACAGACGCCTTGGTCAGTTCTCGGATTCTCCAACTGAGCGCGGATCGGGGTATCTCGGTGCTGAAGGCGCCGTTCCAGAGGTAGTTCTTTCGTTGCTCGAAAGCCGGATCCCGCAAACCGTGATCCGCGAGCAGAGACATCCAGGCATTTCGGGCCTGTTTGTATGCCCTGTTACGGATCAGACACTTGATGTATGAATCGCCTTCTTGAAGATCGATCGGGCCTTCCTTCCGAAGCACGTGCCGCCAGTGCTTTTCGGCCAACTCTTGTATCTCGTCGTTCCACTCCGTCTCGGGATCTGAAAGAAGAAGCGTAAGAGGCTTGGAGGGCGCATCAGCTGCACGCCAAAAGGAAACAATTTCGCCGAGCGGCGTTCCACTCAGCAGGAGGAGCGATAATGAGATCTGAGCGTAATCGGGATCCAGGCTCATAGTGTCTTTCAGGCGTTCCAGCCATTTCTCTGTATCACCGCTTCGGAGGTAGAAGTTGGCCAGGTTCCACGTGTAAAGGGGATTGCCGGGGCTCAATTCCGCAGCTCGCACATACGCTTTCTCGGTTCCCCCGTGCCGGCACAGCTCCTCGTACCTTGCTAATTCCAGCCAGGCGCGCCAGTCATGAGCGTTCTCGCTGACTGCCTTACGCAAATGCCACCCGGCCCTGTTCAGGTTGCGCTCTTCGGCTCTGTCTCTGAGCAGCCGGCCCAAAGCAAAATGGTAGGCGCCCTCGTCTGGGTCCCACCGGATTGCTTCGCGCAGGCCCTCAACGGTATTCCCGCCGGCGACGAACTGCGTGGCAATCAAGCGGCAAAGCACACCCCAGCCGGCCAGGCAGAATACGGCACTCGTGGCTGCCGCAATCAGCAAAAGAAGAGGTCTAGTCTTTTTGGTTCTCACCTAACTCGCAACCCCAAGCCAAGCCGACCACGGAACAGAAAACGGCTAAGTTCACGGGAATCTGGAGGTTGAAATCCACAACGCTGTGCAAAACTATTGCGAGAATCGCCCCCGCGCTCCCGAGCGCGATACCCCGGCGAATAAGGTTCCGGCTCGTCAGGCCAAGCCTGATTGCGCTTCTCAGACGCCAGAGGATGAACAACCAGAAACCGGTAGCGACCGGCACGCCCCACTCCGCAGCGGTTTCCAGGTAGTCGCTGTGGGCATGCTCATAGAGCTTATCGGTTAGCGAGGTCTGATACGGGCGCAAACGCCACATGTACATTCCCGGACCCACCCCAGCCAGAGGATTGTCTGCGATCAGCTTAAATGAAGCTTCGTAGACATCCTTCCTCAGAGGCAGGTCTCCTTCGACGTCTTCAAATCTGGCGATGAGACTCTCAGCCCCCGTCCAGAGGACCAGGCAGAGGCTGAGCGCCAGTACGGCGAAAATTGCCAGAGTGGGTAACCGAAAACCATTTTTTCTCCCGCTGATAAATAGCAGCGAGCCGAGGAAAAGACTCGTCAAGAGGAAACAGGCGACACCAGCGCGGGAGAGAGAAAAGAAGATGGCCACGCCCATCAGGGAACAACCGAAGACCACGAGGCTGGCCCAGGCATGTGCTTCCGAGAAGGGGTTGCGATTCAAGACGCGACGGGGGTAGGTCGCGAATAGGGCGCCTACCGCGAGCGGCAGCGTCATGTTCAGGAGTCCGGCGAAGTGATTCGGGTTCATCAGCGTTCCAGTCGCTCGTCGTCCGACTCCCCGGTAATAGTCTCCGATATAGTCGAAACCGGCGAGCACCTGGACGAGGCCATATAGGGCTTGAAAAGCGCCGAGGAGGATCAGGAGGAGAATGAGCAGCCGGGCAGTCCTGGCGCTGGCAGCGGCGAGGGTGAGTGTGGTGAACAAGGCCAGCCATCCGACACCGAGCAGAACATAGCCGTCAGCGCGAAGGGTGGGGAGCGTGAAGATGCGCACGAGCAGAAAGACACCGATCGCCAGAACAGCCAGGACTCTTGGTTGGAGCAGGACCGGATGCCGCAGCCACAGCACGGTTAACGCCGGCAGAAGCAGAAGCAAGAACAGTGTGTACTGCCGCTCCATCTCCGTCGCGCCGAAATTAAGCAGACCCCAGAACAGAACGGCGGCGAAGAGAGCAGCAGCCGCGCGGGGGACAACCGGATTGACCAGCTGTCCCTCGATTACCTGTTGATTGGCGCCCGAGGGACCGTCACTCCTTCTTGCGCTTCTTCTCAGGCTTGGTAGGGCTTGCGACGTCCTCGTTTTCGTCATCCTCATCGTCATCGTCGTCGTATTTGGGTTTTGTTTTGGAAGGCTTGGTCTCCCGTTTGTCGTCTCCCGAGGGCTTCTTCCCCAAGCTTTCTTCGTGCCGTTCCCCCTTCTGACCGTTCAGCTTTGCGACATCCTTCTGACCTTTCGACCCGTCCAGTGTTTGAGCTTCCCAGTGGCCGCCAGCCTTTGAGCTGGACACCTGCGCCCGCGCCGCCCCAGCGTTCGATGCTCCTTTCAGGCTCCATCCCTGCTTACTCGAGTAAGTCGCTTGCCCTTCCGGCATAGCACTCAGAACCTTCCCACCGGCGGTGCGGACTTTGGCCCTCCCCGACCGCACGCCCATCTGCAAATCATCGTCCCCCTCTTTGTGGAAGGAGACGGCCGAGTCGGGGGCCAGTTCGACCGACTCGCCATTGGATAGGTGAATCACAGCGCCCTTAGCCTGCGTGGAAACCACTGCCCCGGCGAAAACCGTTGTTCCGGGCGGCACCGGAGTATTGTTAACCAAAGCGCTTGTTGTTACCTGGCCGATCGGCAGGTCTTTTCGCCCCTTTTCGGCAAGGGCGAACGAACCGAGCAAGCCCCCGACTGCTATAGCGACACACACCTTTTTGAAAAACATGGTCCTTCCTCTTCTCGCGTGGAAACGCAACGGAACCGGATTAACAGACCTGCCGCTCACCGCCTTCTGGCTCCGTAGACCACGGCGCCCGAAATCGTATTCGGGATCGTTCCCAGCAACCCGTAACCGATCGTCTTGAATTTGCTTCCCGGCACGAAGATGACGTCATTGGCCCGAACTTGAAGATCCGGCTTTTTTCCCCTGAGGATATCGGTGAAGTCGACCGTCATCTCCTGACGACTTCCACTTTCGTCGTATCGGACTAGAATCCCATTCCCGACTTTCGCTGTCTTCATCGGGCCGCCGGCCTGAGCCAACGCCTGGCTGAGCATCAACTGCTCCACTCTTGGCAGCTCGAAGGCGCCCGGGTGATTGACCTCGCCGACAACGTAGAAGACCTGCGTAACCCTCTCTGGGACAAACACGACGTCTCCTCCCTGCACGGCGACATTCAGGTCCGCATTGCCCTTCTCGAGCAGTTCGCGCAGATCAATTCGCGTGACGCCACCGCCTTGCAGTTCCTGGTCCAGCTGGGGCACGTCGACTTCACCCCCCCCTCGCCGCCGAAATTGCAGGTAGTCCGCCGCCCGTTCCATGTCGATCCCTCCTGCCATCGCAATCACGTCGATCAGTCTCAGGGGTTGGCTTACGACGTATTGTCCTGGGGTTCGCACCGATCCGAGAACAAACACAGGTTGGGAGCGGAATTCCTTAATGAACACCGAAACCTCGGGGTCTCTCAGCAGTCCTTTCTCCCGAATCACCGTCGTCAGGAGTTCCTCCACTTCCTCTCCGGTCAGCCCGCCAATGTGGACTTTCCCAACCAGGGGCAGGGTGATGCCCCCTGAGGCGCTCACGCGAACCGTTTTTTCGAGCGCCTCGACCTTCATGACACTAACTTCAAGCAAGTCGCCCGGGCCCAGTTGGTACTCCATGGAGGCTGCTGACTGACTTGGACTGTCTGGAGGCGCTGGGCCCGGGGTCTGGCCGCGCGCTGAAATACCCAGCGCGAACGTCATCGAAAGAACTAAAGCTGACAAGCTTTTCATTCTCTTGATCCTCCTGGTTGATTCCCTTACTTTCTTATCCGCAGACGAGGTTCGCGCAGATCGTGAACCAGCTCGGCCTCCGGTTCTCTATCGCCGTTATATGTCGCCGGCTGCACCGGGTTCAGCCGATAGTTCAACGAAGTGCGGTTCCTCCTCCGATCATCCGGTTCTTCTGACGATTCGTACTTACTCTTCAGTTCGGCCTCAGCCTCTCGGACCCGCTGAATGACTTCTTGCAGTTTGCTTGAATCCTTGGGTGGTTGAGGCTGTTTCCCCTGAGGTTGCACCCCAGGACGCTCAATTACACCTTTGCCAACCGCAATATAGGCCCGGCCACAGCCATCACATCGGAATTTGCGTACGCGGAAAATGCGAAGGATCGATGCCCACGAGCCGCCCATCTCCCGGGCGGCACCGCGTCTTTTGCAGGCTGGGCAAGCTTTCATGTTTCTCCTCTTCCTCGCCGAAACCCAGGGTAATCGGCGACCGACCGCTTTTCTGACTCGATCAACGAGCAGCAGACTCTCCTGCGGGACTCTTACTGCCCATGCACGATCGATTCGTGTGAGCGCCACCCCCACCACCGTTGCAGTCGACAGGAGGGCAAGATCAGACGCACCGGGAAGCGGGATCCGCAACAGAATGACGTCCACGAGACCGGTCAGCCCGACTGTCAGAGCGAGGGCGCCGAGCAGCGCCGGGACTGCGCGGCGAGGCCATTTGCAGCCGAGCAGGTACCCGACACCGGCCAGAGCCAGCAAGATCTGAACCAGAGTCCCTCTCCCCGAAAAGGCCGGGTGCAGCTTCGGAAAGTTCTCTCCGCGGATCTTGAGAGAAACGCGCAGGAAATCCGGGCGAAAGGTCCCCGACACGATACCGGCCGCGCTCTCGGAACGCATAGTCACCACGCCTCGGCGGAATTCGGCGGAGACCCAAGTAGGCTTTCCGGCCTGAACGGCTTCGCGCAGAATGAATTCAAAGCTGGCTCCATTCTTGCCCCCTCTGCTGGTGCGCAGTCGAAGTACGAGGTCTCTTTTTTCCTGGGCCAGCGTTGCGTTTCTGACAAAATGCCCCTGCGAGAAAGTGACGATCCGGGCTGGTCCCCGCTGTGTATCCGAGAAGGACAGCAAGTGAGCCTGCAGGGTGACAGACTGAGTTCGCTCCGCGAGGCCAACCGCGCGATAGCGGTCTTCCCGGGATGCGCCAGGCACCAGAACCACGTTGTTCGATTCGTGTCCCACTCGAATGGCGGGACTTGACACGGTTCCCAGGTAACGACGTCCCCCGCCGAGTTCGTCGCCTGTCACCACCGAAAAATCGGGGTTCCAGGATTCCAGCTGAAGCCCCCGGCTCGGAAGAATCGCCCAGAAAAAACTTGTACAAGCCAGTCCCGTCATGAGAACCACAACGAGCAGTGCGGGGAGGTCTCGAGGCGCTTCTTTCAAAATCTTTCGGGTGACCGCTGCCGCAACGACGGCTCCCCCCAAAGTGGCAAGCCAGTCAACCGGCGACACCGAGCGACTGTGGACAAAGAGTTGACCGACTTCGAGAAAGGTGGCCATGAGGGCTAGTACTGCTGCGTCTTGACCCAGGGTGCGATCCCGTCTTTCGCTCGATTGAAGCAGAGGACGAGACAGCGGCTGGACGCGAACCGCCCTCATTGCAGACAAGCCGACCGCAAATGGAACCAGCAAGAAGAAGTGGGCGATGAGCTCTTGATTCAGTGCCGGGAGCAGCTGAAATCGGAGCTTCGCCTCGTTCCATTCGAAAGGCGCCCACGATAGCCAGGCGGAAACACCGAGCAGCCACACCAGCAACCCGGGTCTCACTTCTCGACCACGCACAAATTGTCCACTTCTGGTTTTGAATTCCGGTTTCCCAGACCAGCCAGCCGGTAGGCGGCCAGCATGTCATCAGCGAGACGGTCGACGCCGAAACAGGCTTCTGCTTTCTGCCTGGCCCTGTGTCCCATTGATGTGCGCAAGCGGGAATCGCTCAGCAGCTTTGAGACTCGGTCCACCAGCCCGCTCACCTCAGTGTTTTCGACCACAAAGCCGCTTTCTCCGTCTTCAATCAGGTTGCGCACGTCACCAACGTCAGTCGCCACCACTGCCCGGCCGGCCGCCATAGCCTCCATTAGAGCGTTCGGACAGCCTTCGCTCTCGGAGGTGTGGACCACGAGGGTCGCGCGAGCCAGCAGGCCAGCGATGTCTTCCACATATCCGGGAAATTGGACCAAGTGCCCGACACCAAGACTCCTGGCTTGGGCAACGAGCTGATCTCTGAGCGGCCCTTCACCGGCCACTGTGACGAAGAAGGAATACCCCCTCCCTTTCAGCTCGGAAGCTAACCGGAGGAGCCTGTCCCACCTTTTCACCCGATAGAGGGAGCCTATTCCGACTATATGAAAAGGATAACCGTCCGCGGTCGGCAGACTGAATTGTGTGACGTCGAGTGCGTTCGGCACCAGGACGACGCGCCTGGGAAGGAATACCGACCGGCTTCCACGAGTCTGTTTTTCGCCAGCACGGCTGTTTGTAATTTGAAAACGAGGGAGGTAAGAGTTCACAATCCCCAGAAACCGGCCTGCCCGTCTTCGCGCGTAAGCCTGCTCGCTTCGGATTGAGCCGATCGGCAGGGTTCGAGTGTTCAAAGAAGCCCACCACGCAGCAAAGTTGGTGTAGAAAGAAAAGGAATGGACGACATCAGGCTGGAGCACGTCGACCAGGGTACGCGACGCCCTTAACTTCTCCGCTCGTCGTAATCCGGGTGGCAGGATTTCGACCGGTACTCCCAGCCTTCGGATTCTCTGAAGGTAGGCATCCCTGGGAAACGTGCTCCAGACCAACACAGCTGTTCGGTAGCGGTTAGCAGCAAGGCGAGACAACAGATAGTATAGTTGCCGTTCCATTCCGCCACCGGCCAACTGTCCCACGACGTAAAGAAGCGAGGGTTTGTTCGTGCTCATCAGTTATCCTTACGGCTACCTGGACACGGCCGTGAAACTTCGGGTTGGCTGGCTGGCGCCTGCAAGCAGGAAGTCCCACACGCCAAAAAGGAAGCCGAGGCCGTAGGCAACGTGGCAAGTGCAGATCACCCCGGGCAGGATCGGGAGGAGAGTTATCCCTTTCTGCCGCGCAGCGATGAAACCGCCGAGAAGGCACGCGAAGAAGTAAAGGACGAGCTCGAAAATCAGGAACTCGAGAACTCGGGGGAAAAACGGCGCGAGCGGAAGCAGCGAAATGAGCGAGAGGACGAAGGCGCCAGGTATCAGGTGCCTCCATGACGCCACTTTCCTGTGCTTTTGGATTACCTTGACTTTCCAGTAGCCATATTGACTGTACTGGCGGAAGAGGGCGCCCAGAGACGCCCGCGAGCTGTACCAGGCCTTGATGCGCGGTGATTGCCACACGACTCCCCCCGCGTCTCTCAGCCGGAGGTTGAACTCGTCGTCCTGATTGCGGACGAGTCTTTCGTCGAAGAGACCGACCCTCTCAAAAACCTCGCGCCGCCAGCAGCCGTACCAGACGCTGTCGAGTGGTCCCTCGTAGTTCAGGTCGTGGGACTTTGAGCCGCCCACAGCCACAGGAGAATGAAAAGATGCGGCGATTGCCCTGGCCAGGTACCCCTCCGCTTCCGCGCGGACCGGTCCCCCTACGTTGTCGGCCCCAGTCTTCTCCATGGTGGCGAGGCACTGGGCAAGGTAATCCGGCGCATAGCGCGTGTGTGCGTCCATCCGGGCAATGAACCTGCCTCGCGCAACTGCCAGCGCCAGGTTCAGGCCGGTTGACACGATGCCTTGAGGATTGTCGACGACTCGAACCCGGGGATCCTCAGCGGCTAATCGCTGGAGCACCCCCCGGGTTCCATCGTCCGACATTCCATCTGCAACGATGATTTCCAAGGACCCGTTGGGGATTTCTTGCGCCAGAATCGAGCGGATGCACCTCTCGATCGTCTGTGCTTCCCGATAGCACGGGACCAGAACCGAGAGTAAGAGGCCGTTCCCGTTTGCGCAATTTGACTCACGTTCATCCGTGGCGCGGAAGCTCTGAACTTCGATTCGTCTGGCGGGCGTCGTTGACCGGCTGAAGGAGTCGAGAAGTTGCGCGTAGAAGCTTTTCAACTCTTCGGCGGTCGTTTCAAGGGACAAAGCTCCGACTTTCTCGCGCCCTGCGATAACTCTCTGTCCCCTAAAGACCAGGGATAGTTTAGCCGCCAGATCCTTCGCGACCGGTTCAGCAATGTAGCAACCGGAAACGCCGTGTATCCGCTCTTCGACATCCCCGACATCCACCGATACGATCGGGAGATTGCAGGCGAGCGCTTCTTTTACAACATTGGGCGATCCTTCATGCCACGAGGTGAGGATCAACACGTCCGACGCATTCATCCAGACGGGAACTTCGGAAAAGGAAACTCCGGTCAGGCGATGCAGTTCCGCCGGTATCCCTGTTTCCCTCGTCAGTTCGACTGCGGCAGCCGTCAGATGCGAACGCTTGACGGGTCTTTCGCCGTTGGCGGGGAAGAGGACGTTGAAGTGCCGAGAGTTCCAGCCGAGCGTGGTCTGACACTCGGACTTCGGCATAGGTTGGAATACCTTCAGGTCCACTCCGGAAGGGATGACCCGTACCTTGCTCCTCGGAACATCCTTCGGCAGTTTTTCTGAGAGCCTTCGTGAAACGGTTATGACCCCAGTTGCGCGCCGGGCGGCCTGACGTGAAGCAATGACTCCGTAGGCGGCCATGATTCTCTCCCTGATAGGCGAAAAAGGTTCGCCGTAGAGGTCCGACCCGCGAAAAGTGACCACCACGGGGCGATCACGGACCGCCCGGGTGACCAGGTCCGCAAGGACCCCCCCGTACATGACGTGAACCAGATCCGGGCGGTGATCCCGCACGGCGTCCTTGACTTTGCGCCCCACCCCTAAATAGGCCGATATCCCTTCGCCGAGTCGGTCCACCTCAAGCGTCGTGATTTCAACTGCTGCTTGACAAAGACCGCGGACTTGTTCAAAAACGAATGTTCCCGAAACTGGATTGCGAGCAGAGGGGTATAGATTCGTGACGGCAAGAACACGCATTGAGGTCTCCTTACTGGCCCGCAATCAGCGTTTTCTCCAGTTAGGGTGATGAGTGTCACAGGTGCAATCGATGAGGCACAGGAGAATACGCCGCGTCTGGAGGTGTTTGAATTGAAATGGATTTTTAACTGCCTGAGCTCCGCGGCCGTGTTTGTATGTCTGTCTTCCACAGCACTTCTGGGGACGACTTACTACACCGCCAAATCGAACGGAAACGACGCGAACCCAGGGACATCGTCGCTGCCGTTCAAAACAATCAAGAAGGGTGTCAGCGTTCTTAGAGCCGGAGATACCTTATTCATCAGAGGGGGCACATACGCCGAGTACGTCAGTAGCGATCAGATCTCATTCCCTGCCGGCACAAGCTGGTCTAGTCCTGTCACGATCAGCGGCTACGCGGGCGAAACCGTTATTATGAAACCGGTCAACGCGCCCAACGTCTGGAATTTGAAAGTCAACAGAATCAAGTACGTCATTATCAAGGATTTGACGTGCGAGGGTGCAACCGACGCGAACGTTCGGATCGGGGGAGGCGCCAGTCGCATCCGCCTTCAGCGGCTCGTCATCAGGACGGCGGGTCACCAGGGCATCCACCTGACTTGGAGTGGAACGACCACCGGATCGGCGGATTACAACGAAGTCGTTGACTGCATGATCTATGGCAATGGGCAAAGGAAGGACCTTGATCATGGGTTGTACGTCGAGACCAGCTACAATCTGATCGAAGGCAACAGGTTCTACAGCAACGCCGCGTACGGGATCCAGGTGTATAACTCGAAGACTGGACAGTTCGCAACGGGCAACACGGTCAGGAATAACAGGTTCTACAGCAACGCCAGGCTCGGTGGCTCCGGAGGTGGCATCGTCCTCTCGGGCGGCGGCGGCAACATTGCCTACAATAACTTCATCTGGTCTGACAAGTGGGGCATCACTACTTACGGCGAGCAGAAGGTCTACCATAACACCGCGTATAAGTGTGCTTACGGCATCTGGGTAAAAACGGGTTCGGCGGAAATCAAAAACAATATCGCATACGGAAACACGCGCAACATTCAGAATTCGGCGACTGGAGTCTTCAGCGGCAATATTACCGTCGACCCTAAATTCGTCGATCCTCAAAAATTCGATCTTCGCTTGTCGTCCGGCAGCTCCGCCATCAACGCGGTGAGCAGTATCCCTGAAGTCATTTACGATCATTTCAAGACGTCTCGCCCACAAGGAACGAGCAACGATGTTGGGGCGCATGAGTACTCCACGTCGGCGACTCCGATGGACGCGCCGCTAAACACGCTAACCGCGCCGACTAATTTGCGCATTGTCTCCGTTGTCCCCGGAGATTGACCTTGTCCGACAGAAGGTGCAGCCGGCGGGCTCGGATCATCCTCCGCCGTAGGTTCTTCTGAAGATAGTGGAAGACGAAGGGCAATGACACCGCTGAAATCGTTGCCGCGATGTACGGGCTCATAAATGACCCGTTGCTAAGAAACAGAGCGAGAAAAACATAGACCGAGAGAGGCAGGAAGAAAGGAGCATCGGCCACGCGTGTCGCCCGCCAACGGATCAGCTGCCATCCAGTAAACAGGAACTGCAGAAAGAAAAGGCAGAGAGAAACAAGCCCCCCGGCGAGTCCGATCGCCAGAAAAGCGTTGTGTGGAGTTTTGAAGTCCCCGCGCAGAGGTACAAACGTCGCGACGTTGGACATCCCATACCCGACGAACGCCCGTTCCTGAAAACGTTCCCAGGCACGTGGGAGCACTTCGAGCCGGCCCGAGGACGTCAGACCCCTTTCGGTATACGCTGAAATCGCCGAGTCGAAGAGACCAAGACCCCACGCCAGGCCAATGACCAGGAGCAATGCTAAAAGCTGGGAAAAACCGCGCTTCATCAGACGGCGCAAGGCGACCAGCAGGGCGATTGCGGCGGCAACCAGGGTGCCTCGGCTGACAGTCATCCCGATAACGAGAAAACAGAGACCGACGACGCCCCACCCGAGCACGCGACCCCAGTTTTTCTTTGTTTCGATTGCCGTCACCCCAAAGTAGATCGCTACGAACCCAAACCAGCGAGCCAAATCGTTCGGGTTCGCAAAAGCTACCCCCTCTTCCAACCCGATCCGGCCCTCGTCTGTCCAGCTCTTCATGAAGCAAAGCCCCACGAAGCCGACTGCCGCACAGCAGATCGCAAAACGACCGAGGAAGCCTTTGCGCAACACCAGGGCTTGTGCGGTCACGAGGGTAAAGATCCAGGGTATATAGGATCGGACTCCGGAAGCGAGAACTCCCTCGTTGTGCACAAACACCTGCAGAATCACGAAGCAGCACGCGAACGCGACCAGAAACGTGATGGGCAGGAAAATAGGAACACCACGCAATCCCACGCTCTTGAGGCAGACTGCGCAGATGACCGCCATGACCAAGGCGCCGAAACCGGGGACCAGGGCGACTCCGACGGCTTCGCCAAGAGTTGCGTATGCGATAGACAGGTAAAAGCCGTACTCGGCAATGGCGGGGGGGATTCCGATTCGCAAACGCCCGCGCCTTCGGTCGCCTGGCGCTCCCATCTCCAGCGGTGGTCTTCGCAGAACCGCCGCAGACTGGTAACCTTCACGCAGCCACATAAGCCGGACTTTCTAGAGCCCTTTCGAAGGCCCTGACGACTGCTGCGTCGCAATGGTTGGTTTTGACGTAGTCCCTGCCTCGGTCTCCCATACGCTGTCGAAACTCAACGGAGGTCATCAATTCGCGAACATCCCGCACTGCGCCTGTGACATCCCCTGAAACTCTGCCAAGCTCGAAGCGTCGGATGAGGTCGTCAGGGTCGATCGACAGACTAACGACCGGGGTTCCGGATGCCCACGCCTCGAGAAAAACGTTAGGAAATCCCTCTGCCTCGGAGGTTGAGAGCAGCAGGCCTGCGTGACCGATGATCTCCGTTGTCGTGGAATGGTCAACACGACCGAGGTAGTCTATGTTGCCACGGCCTCCTAACGACTCAACGATAGTCTGGCTGTAGTCCGCCGGGGATCGATGGGAGCTCGGGCCTCCGCAGACGATATAACGAGTTTCCGGAGTCCGGGAGGCGATCTCCACAAGCAGGTCGGGGCGCTTCGGCCGTCGCAACATGCCGACCCATGCCACATATGAGCTTCTCAGCGCATGTGGATCGGCTTTGCGGGGGAGGGTAACCAACCCCGGGATAATGTGCGCTTTCGCTCGCCATTCCGGGCGCAACTGCTCGAATTGGCCCCGGTGCTGCACAAAGATAAGGTCGGCATGCGCCAGCCCCCAGGAGTACAGCGGCCACCAGCGCTGTCGCAACGTCAAAGCGGTTCTAGGCAATACGTCCGTGTCGAACCGCGCGGAGAAAATCGTCCGAGTCCCGGACATTTTCGCCAGCGCGACAATCGGCCCGAGGAGATGGCTGGCGTTGCACCAATACCACCAGTCCGCGCGCTCTCGCCGGGCAAACGCCCCAAGCGAAGCGATACGGGTCGAGGACGGGAGGCCGAGAAACCTAACGCCCGAAATCCACCTTTCGACGCCAGGATTCAAACACCGAGTACCAATGGTCACGGACCAGCCCGCTTGTGTCAGGGCCCGTGACAGCGACCATTGGTGCTTCTCGGAGCCCCCAACGGCCAGGTCTGACCCGGTGGCGTAGTGAAAGGCCCTATCGTTAGCCAGGATGACTTTTCGTGCGCTCATTCAGGCACCCTCTCCGGATCTTTGGATAGGGCAGGAAGGATGGGTATTTTCATTATGACCGGCCGGCGGCATTCCAAGCGGGTCTCGGGTCGTTGCCGGCGGTTGCGGCGAAACCCGCGGCGTATTGCATAAGAGGTCTCCCAAAGAGACCCGCTCCGTGCCCGGCTGCGAGGATGCATATTCGAGCAGACGCTCAAGGTGCTCGCCCACAGAAGGATCTCCGACGACGACACTGGGCGCATCCATCTCCCAGTAATGAGTAGCCAGGCAGCATACTCCGTCGACGCTACGGGCCTGATCTATACTCGTCTTGTTTCTACTGATCGAGGCGCCGGGGGTCACGGAACGGCAAGCGATCTCTCGGTGGTCCCCGAGATCGATGATCCAAGGAAAACCCTGGCCGCCGGCTAGCTTCCAACGCCGCATGCGTCGCCACGCGGTCCAACTCAACCCGGAAAACAGCGGCCACCCGGATCGCAGGCCGGCGGCGCAGCCCAAGTGCATTCCCGCATGGACGACTGCTTTCAATCCGGGGCGCCTGATTGCATTGTGAGGTGGGACAAAGACACGCACCCTCGTCTCGAGGAGACCTTCGAGATAATTGCGACCCACAGTCACCCTGTTTGCCAATTCACGACCACCGACAAATTCCGGAGATTTGCCCTCCTGGTCATGATAGTGACCGTGCAGCATGATTTCGTACCGCCCTTCGCCAACAGCCGTACGCAGGTACTCAACCAAGGCCCGGTTCTCCTCAAGAGGATGAATGGTCCATTTGCCGCGGTTTCGAGCAGGGACTCCCTTGCTGTTGCCCGCGCAGCAAAAGGGCACGACACTCAGACAGACAGGCCCGAGCCGCGTCCACCGCGAATACACTTTCTCCAGTTCCTCGGGTGAGGTGAAGTAACTCGTATCATCGTCACGGACGCAGAACCGCAAGCTCATCTCCTATCAGGCGCGAAGCCGAAGGTTCGGAGCAATCTTTGCATCCCGGGTTTTCCGTTCAAGAAGTCTCGGGAGTTTTCGAAAGCCATCGCTTCCACTTTCTTCTTTAAGCTGGGCGGAACCGAGGCTTGACCCGGCACAAAAGGAACCACAGGAGCCCTGTCCTCCAGAGCTGGCAGGTAATGCTCTATCTGATTTTGCGACGAGAAGACTTCACAGAGTGCCGGATCGGGCGCCAACGAGGTCAGTCGCCCTGCCGACCAGGTTGTCAACAACGTCTCGAGCACTGATGCAATCTGCCCGGAGTCGTCCGCCGGAGCGATGGTTGTCACGCCAACCTGCTTGAGGATTCTGGCTGTCTCGTCCTCGGGAAGAACACCGAGGATCGGACGTCCAGTCTTCAGATAACCGAACAGCTTGGCGCCGGCGAGCAACTCGTGGCCCCGCATCCCGTTTTCTCTTCCGAGCACCAGGAGGACATGAGCGCTCCGGTATAGGGATGCGAGGGCGGCGTTTGCAGTGGCCGGACGGGCCGAAACCATCCCGACAAGGCCTCGGCGGGCAGCGTCTGCTTCAACCCGATCAGCGCCTTCTCCGACAAAAAGGAACACGATCTGATGCCGGTAGTGTTGGTTCTTCCGGGTGAGCAGGACCAGACCGTCCAACAGAGAATCATAACGGTAAGAAGAAAGGGTACCGGCGTGGAGCACGACCATCCTGTCGCCGTCCGGTAGGGGAAAGGACTCGACGTTTCCCTCAAATCCATTGGGGATGATGAAAACGCGCTCCTGGCGAAGGGCACCGGGGTAAGCTCGCCAGTAGCATTCGGCTTCACTTAGGTATCTGAAGATCACCGCCTGCGCATTTTGAAAGAGACGGTAAAGCGTTCGTCGATCCCGGCTTGAGGCCCAAGACGGCCTGAGCGCACGGAAGTCATTGTTGGTCAATGTCCAGCAGTCGCGAAAATCGAGCACATATGGCACTGCCGTCGCGGAAGAGAGCCGGGCTGCGGCCACGAAGGCGGACCACGGGCCGCCAGTAGCCCATACGACGCTCGGTTTCCTGGTCTCACAAGCGAGCAGTCCCGCTTCAACCGCCGGGCGAATCCAGAACATGGCAAGATCCGGGTGGTAAAGCCATGCCTCTCCTCGGCGCACCGAGAGCCGCATCCACCGCCTGGCTCGACTCTCGTCCCGTGCCCCGGTCCGGCCTAATCCCCGTTCGTTTGACGGCTTGGTCGCCTGTCGGCGCGCTGCTCTCCAGCCCTGCAGTCGAGCCCAGGGATCGGCCTTCTCAACGCGAATCACCTCTGTCTTCTCCGGAACCCGGGACAGCAACTCCGGGTCGTACCGTTCCCGATGCTCGGTCGCCAAAGTGATTACCGAGGTGGCCCACCCGCGTCGGTCCAATTGTCGGACGAGACGTAATGGCCGATAGGTACCGGCGCTTCCTTCCGGCGGGAAACGATAGGCAAGCATGAGGATGGATTTCATACAGTCAGAAGACGGCGGAAGTGTGATTCGTAGCTTTCCGCCTGTTTCTCGGCACTGAAGCCCTCGACGGCAACCCGCGCATTTTGTACAAGGGTATCCCGCAGCAGCTTATCCCCCAAAACTCGGAGGATTGCGGCGCTCAAAGCCTCGGGGCTATCGGGAGGGACAAGCAGTCCGTTGACACCGTCGCGAACGATTTCCGGTATCCCTCCGACTTGTGTCGCTACCACCGGCTTGCCGAGAGCGAAGGCCTCTATCAGGACGATTCCGAAAGGTTCGGAACGTGACGGAAGAACGAACGCCTCGCATCCGCTCAAAGCCTGCGCCACCATCGAACGATCGACCTTTCTCAGGAACAACACCGCAGAATCGAGGCCGAGAGAGGCTGCCAGTCTTTGATTCTCTTCGCGAAGGGGACCATCTCCCACCAAGACCAGCTGCAAGCCGGGATAACACTGGCGAACCAACCGGAAGGCAGGCAGTAATACATCAATTGCCTTCTTCTCGTTTTGGGCCGCGATGCAGAGGAGATAAGAGTCGGGGAGGACGCGTTCCTCGTATCCCGCCTGCGCGAGAGCTCGGAGCTCGTTCGCATCTATTCCGTTCCACACCGCCACGGTTTTCATCGCCAACTGCGGAAAGATCCCGAGCAGGTCCTTCCGGTATGCCTTGGACGGTGTGACCACCAGGTCGGACCAGTCAAGAAGAAGGCGGAGTCCCGTAGGATAGCGAGCCCGACGACGGCCGTTGGGGAAAATATCCGTTCCGTGGACCGACGTCACGAGGCGGATCGGGAGAATCCTTCTCAGAAGCGCGAAGTAGCAGTGCGATTGGCCCGGATAGTGGACATTCACAATCTGAATCCCGAGCGTCTTTATTAGCCGAGCGAGTTGAACAAACGCGAGGGGAAACCTGGCCGAGAAAATGGCAAGGCTGGTCAGAGGATTCCTTCCGCCAAAGGGCATCTGTAATCCGATCTCAAATCGGGGGAATCCGGTCGGCGAGCTCTCCCTGCTTAACCGGGTTTCGCGCCCGGTTCGGAACAGAAAAATTTCGTGGCCCCTGGAAGAAAGATTAGCTGAAACAGTTCTCACCACGTGAGGAACCCCGCCTACTTCTTCTTCAGGGGGAGTTGCGAGCAGAATCTTCATGTTGACTCAACCGGCGGTTACCGGAAACCGGCCGCACCTGCTTTTGCATCGCCTTTTTTGCCTTGCGGATTCCATTCACAACGAACCGCGGCAGGCCGATCTGCGCCAACCGCCCTGACGCGCGCCAGGCGTTGTCTTCATAAACTCTAAGGTACTCGTCCAGTTCTTCCAGAATCTCTTGCTTCTTCTCTTCCGGAATCGAACCGGCGGCCTGGGTGAGTCGGCGGGCAGCGTCAACCAGCGATCGGGTGGCGGCTATCGTGTTTTGGGTCTTTTGATCCGGGTGCTGCCTGAACATCCCGAAAGGCACATTCGTGTACTCGACGCGTGCCCCGGCGAGCAGCAAGCGTCCCCACAGTTCGTAGTCCATTGAGTAATGATTGTCCGGGTTCAACCCGCCCACCTCGAGCGCCATGGCTCTTGGAAAAAGGACTTCCGGTTGCACGATGTGGAGTCGCTGCCGCCAAAACCTGCCGACCTGGATGAGCTCTTCGAAAGAACGGATCCCCGCGGAACGGGAGTGACCCGGCCTGCTCTGTTCGTCCATGTAAGTGCAAACGCCGAAAGAAAGTGTGCGAGGCGCGTAATGAAACCGGGAAAAGTGGTTGAAGAGGGCGTTCCTGTAAAGCATGTCATCACTGTTGATCCAGCAGGCCAGTGCGCCGGAACCTCGCTCAAGTCCCTGGTTGATCGCCTCGCTCTGACCGCCGTCGAGCTCGCTGCGCCAGTAGGTGAGCCAGCCGGAGTATTTCTGGATGATCTCGCGCGATCCGTCGGTGCTTCCACCGTCCATGACCAGGTATTCGATGTTCGGGTGACCCTGGAGCAAAACTGATCGGATCGTTTCTTCGAGGAAACGGGCCTGATTGTAGGAGGGAGTTACAACCGTAACGACCGGCCAGCCTCCTGCTGCCGAGCTATCGGGCAGAGTCTCACTCTGTTCCGTCCACGGCCATCCTGTCTTTCCCTTCGGGGGCGAAGGGAGCTCGGCGAGGGTCGGGCATTTCATCTGTCTGCCCTCATCCGGCCCGGCGAAATCGCGATTCGCAAGCCGCTGCCGAGAACGGGGACCTGCTCGGTATCCCGGACTCTAGCACGCCCGGCATGTTCGGCCGTGATTTCCTTCAGAATGCCGGCCACGGCCCGGTGTCCCTTCCTGTTCCAGTGCCAGTCGTGGGTCTTGTAATGGCTGGCGTTCAGCCTCCCTTTCAAAGCAACAAATTGGATCGCCAGGCTGCGACAAATGGCGCCCAACTGGCTGTCGGGCAGATCCGGGTCAAACAAGGAAGAGTTGCCTGAAAGTGATTGGAGAAATGCGACGCCGGCCGAATTCAGCTGATGCCTTTCAGGGATTGAGATGACGATAAGACGTGCGTCGGCTCGTTCACAGCACTGCTTTGCTCTTTGAATCAAGTATTCGCAAGCCCGGTAGGCGCGGGACGATCTCGCACCCGGTACGCAGAGCCGGGCCAGCTGCTCGTAATAATCGGTGCGTCCGCCTCCGAGCGTGAAAGTAAAAGGCCACTTTTCCGGACGAAGATGTCGATTAGTAATTTCCCAATTCCCGTCGCGCGATCGGAGGAAGGGCATCCTGTAACCGTGCATGTCAGGAACCAGGTTCTCGTGGAGGTCATTGCCAAGGTAGATGAACCAGACGACCAGTTTGTCCTTGAGGTGTGGCGCCAGGTGCTCGAGCCACATGAGCTCCTGCACCATGTTGTAGCCGTTCGAGCCGATCGCCTTCACCTGCAATTCGGGTGTGCAATTGGCAAAAAAATCGTCATCATCAATTCCATATCCGAAGGCGAAGGAATCCCCCAGGACAACCACACGGCTTTGCGCCAGGCTGATTCTTCCTCTCCATCCCTCGGAATCTGTCGTCAGTTGGAATACATCGTCAGCCAGGTGATGCACTTTGAGGTTCGGCTTCGGTTTCCACCCGAACTGATCATCGAAGGCGAAAACCTCGTTCCAGGCTATACAGCGAGGCTCCAGGAGTCGGCTTCCAATCCGGGTGCCAAACGCGACCAGCCAGAAAGGTAGACTGAGGATAATCACGGGCGCCAAGAGAATAAGCCCCGCAGCGGTGGCGATGATGCCAAGAGTCATTCTGAAAATTTGCATCTGGTTAATTCCTCCTGACGGCGGTTTGACACTAAAAACCGGCGGTTCTAGAAGAGCGTGTAGATTTGAGAAGGATAGGAATTCCCTTCCTGGTCATTGAACCTTAGCATCACCAGGAAGGGTAACAGGCAGATCGTCCACAGGTTCCCGGACTCCACAGCCCTGTTAAGGTACCGGAACACCCATCCTCGGGTTGAGCCCGCGGTTGCGTCTGCCTCGTCCAGGGCGCCACGGGCCGGTCTATCGGCCGCTTCCCACAACGACTCGTCCGCTGCTGCGCGCTTGAGAGGCAGGCGCGAACCCGCAACGCCGACTACCGCGAAAACCAGGTAGAAGCAGACGGCGGTCAGGGCAAGGTTGCTCAGTCGCAACACTTGCCGGCTGAGCCTGAGCCAGACGCTGTAAATGGGCATGACATAATGAGGCCAGGCCACGCCCAGACACAGGATGCCGAAGCAGACCGCCAGGAATCCAGCCGGGCTGACCCCCGCCACTGCCGAGATCACAACGCCGGCGGGAAGGCCAAAGAGGCAAACCGACGTAAGCCAAAAGGCCCGGAGGGCTGCTCGTCTCGGGGGGTTAGGCAAGGACATTTTGACTCCTAATCTGGCTCATATTGCGCTCGGTAGGCGTCCGACTCGCGATCCAGATGTGACGGCTGAGCCGTTTTCTCGAGGAGATGGTTTTCAAGGACAAGGACGTCCATATCCGTGCCCATGAAGCAGTGAAAAGCATGCTCTGGGGTGCAGACGATCGGTTCTCCACGGATGTTGAAGCTCGTATTGACAATCGTCGGACACCCTGTCAGGTCATAGAAGCGTTTCATGAGGCGGCAGAAACGCCCGTGCCTCTCCTCGTCAACCGTCTGAACCCGAGCTGAGTAATCGACATGGGTGATGGCCGGGAACTTTGACCGCGGTACAGACACCCAGAGACAGAGATCGGAGCCGCCCATCTTCTCCTGTTCTTCAGGCGAAAGTTCCAGACGCCACTCTTCCCGCACCGGGCCAACCAGGAGCATGTAAGGGCTCTCTTCGGCCGGCCGCAGGTCGAAGATGCTGTTCGCATAGTCCTTCAGCACGCAGGGGGCGAATGGGCGGAATGACTCGCGGAACTTGATCTTCAGGTTCATAAGCTGCTGCATTTCGGGGGAACGCGCGTCCCCGATGATGCTGCGAGCTCCGAGTGCACGCGGGCCATACTCCATCCGGCCATGAAACCATCCCACAACGTTACCCTGTTCCATCAGGCGGGCAACGCGGTCTAGAAGAGCCTGCTCCTGCGGGATGTAGTCATACACTGCTCCCTGGGAGTCTAGAAACAGGGCAATTTCCGAGTTATTGTAGGCGGGACCGAGCAGGGATCCTCTCTGACTGTCCGCCGTTTCAAGGACTCGCGGTCTTCCGAGCTTGTGATGCCAACACAGGAGAGCGGCTCCCAGTGCACCTCCAGCGTCTCCGGCGGCGGGCTGAATCCAGATGTTCTCGAACTGTCCTTCTCTGAGAAGGCGCCCGTTTGCCACGCAGTTGAGCGCCACGCCTCCAGCCATCACTAGCCGGTTGAGGCCGGTTATCCGCCTGGCGTAATTCGCCGCCTTGAGGACTACCTCTTCGCAGATTTGCTGGATAGAAGCGGCCAGATCCATCTCCTTCTGCGTGATGAGGCTCTCCGGCCGGCGTGGAGGACCACCGAACAACTCATGGAATTTCGCGGAAGTCATCGTCAGGCCCTGGCAGTAATTGAAGTAGGACATGTCGAGCCAGATTGACCCGTCGTCACGGATGTCCACAATCTTGCGCCGGATGGTTTCGGCGAAAGTGGGGGCGCCGTAGGGCGCCAATCCCATCAGCTTGTATTCGCCGGAATTTACTTTGAACCCGGTATAGTAAGTGAAGGCGGAATAAAGCATCCCCAGGGAATGCGGGAATCTCAGTTCCTTGATCAACGAGATCCGGTTGCCCCGCCCAACCCCGATCGAACTGGTGCTCCATTCACCGACCGCATCGAGCGTGAGAATGGCCGCTTCCTCGAAAGGTGAGGGGAAGAAAGCGCTGGCGGCGTGGGCTTCATGGTGGCCGACCACGCAGATTTCACCGTCGAAGTCCGGACCCACTTGTTTTCGGATGATCTCTGGGAGGTGGAGTCTATGGCCGGCCCAAAAAGGCAGGGCCTGCCGAAACGAACGAAACCCCCGAGGCGAAAATGCCAAATAGGTATCCAGCAGCCGTTCGAACTTCAGATAGGGCCGTTCATAAAAGACGAGATAACCGATGTCTCCGATCGAAACCCGAGCCTCTTCCAGGCAGTAATTAACAGCGTTCACTGGAAATCGTGCATCGTGTTTTCGCCGGGAGAAACGTTCCTCCTGAGCGGCAGCGATGATCTTGCCATCTGACACCAGTGCTGCGGCCGAATCGTGATAGAAGGCTGATACTCCAAGAATATGCATGTCTGTCAGATCCTTGAGGGTTACCTGGAATGCAGGCCACCCGCGCCGTTGACGATACCTACCCTCTCTAAGAGCTGCCTGACTGGCCTGGGTAGTCCCGCCCAAAATCTTCTTTGAATTCTGTGGAGTAAAGGCGACGGAGTTGCAGGCATCTGCGGCCCGAAAGCCCTTCTGAATACCGCCCTGTCCGCCTCGTGATCATGGGAGACCGAGGGGGGATGTCTTAAGGGAAATACCATTTCTTCAACAGGAAGAGCCGACAGTGAGCTCTTGTCCATCTTGGTGTGCGTCGCGTCCGGGCCAAAGCCAATGTTGGAAACGAGATTCACACCGGGAGACGCACAGAGCCCATCATGCGACCACATGGAGAATGTCCAGTGAAAATCCCAGGTGTCTACCCGCCCTGCGTGAGCTTTGTCAAAAATCGGCTTCCAGGCACGAGCGGCGACAGGATCCTTGAGCACGTCCCGCAGCCAGTCCGTTTCTCGCAGCTCAGGCCATCTGCGCAAGAAGACATCATGGTGCTGCCAGGCACGACACCAGGTGGCCCAACCCCACATACCCATGTTTCTGTTGAAGAAGTAGCTATAGACAGTGCGGTAATCGCTGGGGAGGAAACAGTCGCCGCTAATCATCGTCACCCGCTTGTTGTCTCGGTACCTGGCGAGCAGTTCTTCACAGAAAGGAAAGAAACTGGGGTGGGGGACGCAGTCGTCCTCCAAAATGATCGCTTCCTGCACTTGTTCAAAGACCCAACTGATTCCGGTCGACACTCTCCGACCGCATCCCAGGTTCACGGGCGAGTAGTTGGTCTGGACGTCACATTCCCAGTTGACCTGGTCTATGATTGCCCTCGTCAGAGTGCATTTCTCGGCCTCGCCCGGTCGATCAGTCCTCGGTCCGTCGGCCACAACCAGCAATTTCTCAGGTTTCGCCCTCGCGATGGCGGCGAACACGACCCGAGTGACTTCCGGCCGGTTGAAAATCAGAAAAGCGATGGGAGTGTTCATATGTGAGTATGGGGAAAAGGCGTGAATTGGAATCACTAAGGAGTCTGGGAGATCCGGTCATAGACTTGCTTCATCAAAGACTTGGACCTTCCCTGGAAATGCATCGAATTGAACCGTATATACCGGTCCGTCTTCAGGTGTTTGCCGAAAGGTTGGCCTTCTCTCCAGTAGACTCTCTTGATCTGCTGTTCGGTTTCAAAGCCGGGATATGGCGTCGTCATCGCCGGGTCATAGACGGAACCGTCAATGATCTGGACCACATTGCCGACGAAGGCAAAGTAGTCCAGGTTGAAAAGCTCAAAAGCTGTCATGTCGCAGGCGCCACCCTTCAGCCCGTTCTTGCGGCGCACGGCGTAGTGCGCAAGCATCTTGTCGTAGTGGTAACGGTCCTTCTTTGTGTAGATGTCTTCTAAAAAGGCACAGAAGTTTTCCAGGACCTGCGGGTCATTGAGATACAACACACAAGCCATCATCGTTGTCGCCAAGGCAAAATCAAACTCGTCGAATTTTTTCTGCTCATCTTTGGCGTCGGCGAAAAGCATCACATCGGAGTCAAGGTACAGGCATTTGTCGATCCCTTGTTCTTTGAGAAACTCGCACAGGATGAACCACCTCTGAAAGCAGAACAATTCGAAGCCTCGCCCGTTGGTGCTGTGGTTGGTATAGAACCTTGCGAACTGATCCGCCCGGCCGGAATAGGCAGAAAAAGGATAGTGTTCGAGGAATTCATAATGCGAATTGGAGTGGTCTCCCAAAAGACATATCCGCGACTCACGATTGTATTTACGGGCGCACGACAGGCTGTACTGAAGGTAATCCGGGTCGCCCGCATGAATGAGTATGATCGGAACATCGGATCCGTTTGACTGGGCGGCCGGTCGAACTGACGCTGTCTCAACCGCCGAGGGCTGCCCACCCCTGTCGCCGACCACCTCAACCTTGACTGCGGGGTTTTTGTTACGCGGGCTCGCATGGCTCACTCTTTTTCCGGGAACGATCTTCCGAGCGAGCCGCCATAACCGACTGACAGTTTCTTTACCTCTGTTCACCCTCGGAGTATCGGTGAGGGCAATTATCAGGCGGATAAGGAACAAGTCCGCCTTCGAATGCAGTCTGATTAAGCCCGTCATTGTCATAGCGAACCCTGTCTGGTCGCCACCCTGATTCCTTCGTGCGGCAAGATAATTTCTGCCTTTCCCCGTCGCAGCGAGCCGAGGAATAGGTTCAGCTCTTCGTTCGTGCGTTTGGGGTGGTGATGGACCGGCAGCAGGTAGCGAACACCTGAATCCGCAGCCAGCCTGAGGACGTCGCTCTCACAGGAATGCCCGGCCAGACCTCCTGGGTTCGCGCTCGCTTCGGCGTCGGTCAGCCAGACCTCGTGCAGCAGGAGCTCGACCCCCCGGATGAACCGCTCGGACTGATCGTCGACAACCGTATCCGTGATGTAAGCGAGATCGTCGTTGACTCTCATCCCGACCGAGCCACCGGGGTGCTCCTGTCGTCTGCATCGCAGGGACAGTTCCCCGACCTCCAGCCTGTCCTTACCGTAGCCGAACAACTCCACTTCCATCGGAAAACGATCAAGCGCCAGAGAAAACAGCGGCGGCTGCAACAGTCGACCGATTGCTTCACCGGCTTCAGTGTCGACATAGGGCCTCTGCGGAGCGAAAATCCGCACAGGCTTCGTCCAGACGCCGGGGAGGTAAGAGAGGCCTATGACGTGGTCCAGATGGTAATGCGTCAGGACAATGTTGAGCCGGCTGTAAGGAAGTAAAACCTCTTGCAGGCCCGGCTCCAGCAGCCGCGCGATACCGGACCCGGCATCGAGCAGGAGAGCGGTCTCTCCTGTAAGAAGCAGGAAACTCATGGTGTGCCGCCCAAACGAGGGGATGTACCCGTTGGTCCCCAACGGGATGAGCTCACCCGGCATACTCACCCCTGGCGCCTTCAGAATGACGTGTGGCGCCTTCCGCAGTTGAGAGCTGGGCTCCTGTTTGGACAGGCGCTCCAGGTCGCGGCAGTACCCGTTCAAGGAAGCCGGCACAGCCGAGGATGTCGTGGAAACCGAAGTCTTCCCCGCTCACTTTGAAGCCTGCGCTTACGTTCCCTCGTCTGAC
Source organism: uncultured Acidobacteriota bacterium (assembly GCA_964421755.1). Lineage (GTDB taxonomy): Bacteria > Acidobacteriota > UBA6911 > RPQK01 > RPQK01 > CAVUUN01. The sequence goes on along the minus strand of CAYQYP010000204.1, from coordinate 54,197 downwards.
TCGATTGTTCTGCATGATCCTGTCCACCGTTTGCCTGGGTCTGAGCCCAAGCCTCTCGGCCGCCCGGCGGACCCGGCCCCTGCTCTTGGGGCGGTGAAGGCTGACCTGAAACTCCGCCTGTAACTGCGGGAACCTGGAAGCGTAACTTCTCAGTTCGGTCAGGTCCCTTTCGACGTCGACAGCAAGGCGAGCCCTCTTCTGAAGCTCTCTCATTGTCGTTCGAAGGTAGTTCTCCTCGTCGAAAACATAGGGAGAAAGCCGCTCAGGGAGTAACTTTTGAGCGGTCAGCACCCCTTCTGCGAGAAGGTTGCACATGAGGAAATTGGTCAAAGGCACAGAGACCCGTTTTTGAGACGCATCCGACGTCAATTGCAGGATTCTCTCTTGTCCCGGGTTGGCGAGCACGAGGTTGGCGCCCCAGGACTTCCCGGTTCTCCCGAGGATTACCACGGGGGATTCGATAAAGACGATATTCTTAGCGAACGCGGCGGATATCGGCCAGGCAAAAAACTCCACCCCATTGGTCTGAAAGAAGCGCCCGCACTGAGCCGCAACTTGCTCTGCCAGTTCCTTAGAGAACAGGAAGGCGCTCGGATGGGTCGGCAGTTTCGGAGCGAGGTCGAACAGCGGTTGGATGAACTCGCGCGCTGAAACCACGCGAGTCATTCCGGAGAAACCTGGACAGGAGACGGTGTTGCGGCCAACACCCGGGAAACTGCTGTCGCGATACTCGCAAAGCCTGCAGAAAAGGAAATCCGAGCTGTGTTCGGAAACAGCATCGGCAAAAAGGCCGAGTGCGGACGCCACCAGAGCATCGTCGTCGCCCAGCATCATAATCAGCTTGCCGGAAGCCTTTTTTCTGGCAAATTCCCAGTTGTCCGCTATAACGCAGTGGGACGGCGTTCTGAAGTACGAGACACGGGGATCAGAGAAAGCCTTGACCATGTCCGGGGTGTTGTCTGTCGAGCAATTGTCCGATATGACAATTTCAAAGTCATCAAAGGTCTGCCTGAGAACGGACTGAATCGCCAGCTTCAGGAGCTCGCTTCGATTAAAAGTCGGAATCACGACACTTATGAGAGGCTGCATGGTACTCCCTTTGTGCGACTAGGCGTTGACCATCGTTTTCAGTCCTTCAGCGACCCGTCTGCTGTGCAAGGCGCAGTCGTGGGTCATGAGGTACTTCCATTCGGCGAACCGACCGATTCTCGTGACCCCCACCCCGTCCAGAAAGTCATTGATTGTCTTCAGCGCCCCACGTCGCTGATGATCGAAAATCACGTTTCCCCAGGGCGAATAGCGCACGTGACTGGAAGCTATCGCGGCGGCGTTCTCGATCAGTCCCATCTGGATCAACTCGGTCTTCACTCTTTCCCCGACCGAGCCCCAACCGGGCTGCGCGGGAAGCGGGCGGTAATCCGAGCCGTACACCTCCACGGCCAACCCGGACATACCTTTCGGCGCGTTGTTGGGGGAGAAATGCTCCGTCACGCTGATCCGGGTACTCAGCTTGTCCTCGTCGTAAACATAAATCCACTGTTCCGGCCGCGGACAGGGGTGTCTTACGGCAACCTCAACCTGGAGGAAGTTCGTGCATCGGAGAGCCGCAGCCGCATCCCTGACGTCGTCCGGGACGTCCTCGGCGGCTTTGATCAGGACGGGAAGCGGCAGCGTCGATATCAATGCTTCGTAGCTGGCTTCCGACCCGTCGTGGAAGCGAAGTTCACGGCGCCCGAAATGGATGCGTTGGACTGTCTTGCAGTAGTTGATTTGAGCCCCCTTGGCAAACCGGTGCGCATAGGCTAGAAATCCACCGTTCGAGGGGTAACGGAACTTCTTCACCCAGTAAGTCTTCCGTTGAAGCGGCCCGAAATACCCGGCCCGCACATCCTCCACCTCGGGATAGAAGATCCTCTTCCCAATCCAGTCCACTCCCAGGTTCTCCGGTTCCGTCGTCCAGTATTTCCTCGTGTACGCTGCGGGGAAGGTGTCGGCAAAGACGGGGCCAAACGCGCGGTGCAGCCATTCGCGGTAGTCACCCGGCAAGTCCGTGAAAGGCTCGCTCTTCCTGGCTTCGAGGAAGCTCTCGAGACACTTCGTTCGTAGGGGTTCGGGCACCTGGTACAGGTTGGATTGAGCCGGATGATCGAGCCAGTGCCCCTGGTGGTAGTTCCCAACGATCGTTTCGAATTCCTCGAATGCACCACCGACACTTTCGGCGAATAATTCCTGTACGAATTCGCTTTCGGTGAACGAGACATGGGGGCCGTCGTCCCAGGTGAAGCCGTCTCGAATCTCGCTGTAAATATGGCCGCCGTAATAGGGTTTCGACTCGTAAATCAAACAATTCTCGTGCCCCATGAAAAAGGAAGTGGTCAGTCCGGATATACCCGCTCCGAGGATTGTTGCTTGTCTCACTCAGTTTCCTTTTTGTTCAAGGCCGGCAAGGTTTCCCGGCGTGTCTATCGTTTCAGAATTGCTCGCACCTGAATGGACGGGAAAACCCTTGTCCAAGGCTTCGACAGTGGCGAACAGCTTGTCGACATCCACACGGATGTCGGTCTTGAGCGCCTTCCGGGGAACCTCGGAACCCTCTGTACTCGGTGACCCTGCAAACCTGCTGTACGCTAGATTCAAGTGGCTGGAAATAGCTTCGAACATCGGGAGCCACCATGCTGACGAGAAGATCTCTATCACCCTCGTTCCGGGCCTGCAGAAGACCAGATTGGAGAGACCAGCGCCGTGAGGTGACACGATGATCTCCGCGTTGTGAAAAAGACTCGCCTGTTCGGCGAACGAAAAATCCGTCGCCGTCACGCTTGTGAAACCCTCGTGTGAAAGGCGTCGGACCAGATCAGGCTCATTCACTATTCGCCGGGAACTTAGGGAATCGTTACGCGAGAGATAAATCCTCCGGGTCTTTACCGGCGGAGGAGGGAGTAAGGCCAGAAAGGTCTGCCGTAAGAACTTGCATATCCAGGCTGGAACCAAAGAGGTGTTACCCCTCGGGTGGTCGGTGGCGAGAATCTTCTTTGCTTTGACGTGCGGGACCGACCGGCTTTCTATAAACCGGTCGTCACTCAAGCCAAGCAGAGAAAGCGATTGCCTCTGAAAAGGAAACTTCAGCCAAGGGACTGCGAAAAGGTCGGGTTGGTCACGGAGTCCCGATAGCTGGAGGAGATGTAGCCTCGGCAAGGCGTCAAACAGCCAGTGGAAGAGGTTGCCGTCGCCCCCGCCTCCCGTCCAAAGGGAAAAAACAGTCTCTGTGTAAGGTTTCGGCCGGGCCGAGAACTGGGCCGCGAAGACGGCGTTCTCTTCATCCTTCAGGATGCCGCTTTCCAGCCCCCCCCACTGCCAGGAGGCGCCCGATACCAGCTTGTTTCTTTCATTGATAACGGCAATGCTGTTGAGGCAGTCGGTCAGCAGCCGGCCGTTCCGGACAACATAAATCGCGTGCTCGGCACTGGCATCCGGTCTTACCGTAATCCTGTAGTCACCTCTTGCCGGCTCGGCGGACACCTCCGGAAGGCGGCCCACTCCAGAGGGTCGGTACAGACGGTTGTAAGCGAGACGGCGGATCCGCCCAGCGACTCGCTGAGGCAGAAGGAGAAGTCTCACAGTTTCGCTCTTTTTCATTATCGGTAAGGTCGGGAAAAGCCCTTCTATGACTGGAGAGCAGGCGACAGCAGACCGCAGCCTGTCAGGCGATCGGCAGCGCGCCGGATCAACTCGAAAGGCAACCCGGAGCGCACGGCGACATCGAGTAGGTCGTGCAGGCCATCGGAAAGGTTCAGGACCCAGAGCAGGGCCAGATCGTCCTCTCGGCTCCTCTGCCCGCCGGTCGTCCGGTAAAGCCCCCGTCGACCAAGCTGCGGCTCACACATGGGGTTCAGGTTGACAAAGCGTGTGTTGCCCTCGAGTACTTCCACCAGAGAAAGACAGAGCAGCAGCGAAGAGTCGAGGGCCTCCGGTCTGACGAAATCCAAGTTATCGGCAGACGTGTGGTACTCCTCGAATTCGCCGAAAGGCGTCCTGGATAGACAGCCGACGGGCAAATTGATACCCGGGGAGCAAAACTGCCTTTCGTCATACCCGTAAGGCTCGAATTCCCGGACCTCACCACAGCCACTCAAGAGGTGAGCCATGGCCCGATCGATCTCGGCGTTCCCCCGTCGGCTCTTTTTGTAGACGAAGCCACCCGGGTCCCCCATGTTCGCAAGAACCAAGCCATGCTTGATCTTGCCAAGGTTTTCTAGATTTCGAGCCAGCCAGGTTATGGACCCAATCGTCCCGGGTATGAACAGGAACCGGTAAGAGAATCGCAATCCGGACATGCTGTTCAGCGCCTTGGCAAGAAAAGTCGCGACGGCGATGCCCGACAGATTGTCATTGCAGAGGGAGGGGTGACAGGTGTGACAGGAGATGAGCACTTCCTCGGGCGCCTGTCCAGGGATCAGGAATTCCGCGTAGGTCAGTGATCCGTCCTTCAGCGAGGAGTCGATGCAGACTTCGTACTCCTCCTCCTTCAACTGACCGAGCGTTCGGTCGCTCAGGCAGAAGCCCCACGTCTGATTGTAGTAGGAGGTACGGTAGGGAACCCAGTCTGGATGTTCCGGGAGGCTGAAAAGATGCGACCTGAGCTTCTCAAGGGTCACCCGTGTTCGGACCGGAATGCTATAACCTACGACATGGAGGTTTGACGCTTTGAAGTCCACGACTCTCCGTCCCGAACTGTCCTTTATGTAAGCGTCGTTGATGTTCCATTCTTGAGGGACAACCCAGTCAAAAACTTCGGTGCCGCTCGGGACCTCGGTAACCGTCAAGGGGATATGGGCTGCAATACGCCGAAGCGTTTCCCGGACGCCTTCGCCGGTGATACTGCGGCAAATGGGATATAGACCGGAGATGAAGCTCATCATCTCCTCCCCGGTCGTATTTGCCCGATCCAACTCGGTCGCTACTTCAACTGACGCCATTGACTCCTGTCTCGATTAAAGCCCGGAAATCCGGGTAATTGGCGTCTCTGTTTGACATGGTGACTTCAGAGATCGGCCAGTCGATGCTAAAGGCCGGATCGTTCCAGCGAACGCCGCTGGCGCTTTCCGCCTGATAGAACTCGGACATCTGGTAGTGAACTTCGGTGTGGTCCTCCAAGGTCTGAAAACCGTGGGCGAAACCCTCGGGGACATAGAGCATCAGGGGGTGCGCTTCGGCAGCGGACAGATTCACGGAAAGCCATTGGCAGAACGTGGATGATTCCGGCCTCAGGTCCACGATGACGTCGTAAATCGCTCCTCTAGCACAGCGAATCAGCTTCGCCTCCCGGTGCGGGGCCTTCTGAAAGTGAAGACCTCGCAGGGTGCCTCTTTTTCTGCTGTAGGAGACACTGCACTGCACCACGCGGGGATTCAACCCGTGGCTCGCGAATTCCTTTTCACAATACGTCCGGGCGAAGAAGCCCCGTTCATCCTCGAACGGTGTCGCACGGATGAGAAAAGCGCCTTTGAGCCTGGTTTCCTCGAACTTCACCCGGTTGCCCTCGCGGAAGCATCCGCAATGATTTCCAGTTGGGGAACCGGTACCACGAACTGGCCTCCCCACTCCCGTATGAAGCTCATCTGCTCGGTTATTTCCCTTCTGAGGTTCCAGGGCAATATCAAGAGGTAGTCGGGCCTGGTCCGTCCTACCTCGTTCGGAGCATAGATGGGAATGTGAGTGCCAGGCAGATACAAACCCTGCTTGTGAGGCGATAGGTCGACCGTGTAGTCGATCAAATCCGACCGGATGCCGCACACATTGAGCAAGGTGTTGCCTTTTGCCGGGGCGCCGTACGCTGCAACTTTCTTACCGCGCCGCTTCGCGGAAATGAGGAACTCGACCAGTCCTATTTTCGTATCCAGGACCTTTTGTCGAAATTGCACGTACGTATTTAACTGTGTCAGTCCGGCCTCTTCCTCCAGGGAGAGAAGCTCGGAAACTTGTGCGCTGACTTTCGCTGGTTCCTGCCCGGTATGACAACCGTAGATGCGCAACGACCCGCCATGTGTAGAGAGTCGCTCAACGTCATAGAGGGTCAAACCATGACTGGCGAAGATTCGGCGAACAGTGAAAAGGGAGAAGTAGGAGTAGTGCTCGTGGTAGATGGTGTCGAACTGGTTCTCCTCCATCAGGCGGAGCAGATGGGGAAACTCCATCGTAATCGTCCCCGAGGGCTTCAGCAGAACCTTCAATCCTTCAACGAAGTCATTCAGACGCGGAACATGCGCAAGCACGTTGTTACCGATCACAAGATCCGCCTCTTTCCCCTGACTCTTGAGCTCTTCGGCCTTCTGAGTCGAGAAGAACTCCACAACGGTTGGAACGCCTCGGTCTATGGCAGCAGAGGCAACATTCCTGGCGGGCTCGACTCCGTAACACGGGATTCCTTTTTCGACGAAATACTGGAGCAGGTAGCCATCATTACTGGCTATTTCGACGACCCGGCTGAATTTGTCCAACTTGAGTCGGTCAATTACCATCCCCGTATAGTCGCGCGCGTGCTGAAGCCACGAAGCCGAAAAGGACGAGAAATAGGCATAATCTGAGAAGATCTGGTCGGGGCTTTCACATTCAGGAAGCTGAACGAGGAAACAGGCCTCACAGATATAGACACAGAGCGGGTAGAACTTCTCCGGTTTGTTCAGGTCCTCAGCCTTGACATAAGAATTCGCTAGCGGCGACATTCCCAGATCAAGGAAAACATGTCGTAGGGAGGCGCCGCAAAACCGACAATCGAGCTTCATAGCGATCCCCGAGCAGCTGCAGTCGCCGCGAACAGAACAGAAAGTCCTTCGCCAGCCGTAGGTTCGGGCGACCTGTTCTTCCAGAGGAAGTGGCTGTCTATCTGCGACAAGCCAAGCAGGTACTCCAGTTGCTTGAGACGAGTGAAGGTGCGGAACTCGAAAACTTCTCGGCTCATCTTCAGCTGCCGAAACACCAGAAGCAGTTGGGCGGCGCCCTGCCGAGCATCGAGGCGGCACCGAAATCCCGGCAATGAGGAATTGATTTTGTCGAAACAAACGCGGTAGCTGCGCTTGTCTCCATTATTCTGACCGAAAGTCACGTTGCAGCCGGTGAAAACCCCTCCAACGATGTCTGCTATCTCCCGGACTCGATAATTCTGCCGGTTGTCTCCCACGTTGAACACCTGGCAATGAATTACATCCTCGGGCGCTTCCAGCACACAGCAAAACGCTTCGGAGATGTCCTCGACATGAACGAGGGGCCTGAGTGGGCTCCCATCGCTGGTCATCCTGATCTCCCCTGCCGTCCATGCAAGCCCTGCCAGATTGTTCAGGACCAGGTCGAAGCGGATTCGGGGGGACGGCCCATAGGCCGTAGCGTTTCGAAGGAATGTGGGACAGAAGCGGCTATCCGCGAGCGCGGAAACATCCCGTTCGACCAGCAGTTTGCAGTGCGCGTAGGCGGTCTGCGGCGCGGTGGTGGACTCTTCGGTCTTGAGCTCATCGGAGCCTGCGCCATAGACGCTACAGGAGGAGCTGTACACGAAACGTCTTACGCCCGCCTCTTTGCACTTGCGAGCGAGCCCTACCGAACCGAGGTGATTGATTTCGTAGGTCGTTTCGGGGTTATGTTGCCCCAAGGGGTCGTTCGAAAGCTCGGCGAGATGCACGACGGCGTCAAAACCCTCGAGGTCGTTGGTGACGACTTCCCGGACATCTTTCCTTAGCAATCGGCTGGGCTGTCCGACCGGATACAGGCAGACTTCCGAGTAATAGCCCGTATCCAATCCCTGAACCTGATGGCCACGCGCCATCAACTTTTCCGTCAGAACGCTGCCAATGTAACCTTCAGAGCCGGTGACTAGTATCTTCATCATCCTACCGCCATGATTTTCGGAATTTCCCGTTCGCCTGGCTGCTTTTTGTCCCAGATCCTCCAGGGCGCGTTGCCCGAATTCCAGAGGTCTTCAAGGGAATTCCTCTCGCGCAGCGTGTCCATGCAGGACCAGAAACCGTAATGCCGATATCCGACCAGCTGCCCGTCGTGGGCCAGTCTTTCAACAGGGGTGCGTTCCCAAGCGGTGTCGTCCCCGTCGATGTAGTCGATGGCGTCGTAATTGAGGACGAAGTAACCACCATTGATCCACCCCTCGCTCGCCTCCGACTTTTCGTAGAATTCCGTCACCTGATCACCCTGGAAAGCTAGCCTGCCGAATCGCTCGGGTGATCGAACCGTCGTCACCGTGCCCAACTTGCCGTGCGATCGGTGAAAAGCGGTCAAGGCGGGGATATCGAGATCGGTGACTCCGTCTCCGTAGGTGAACATGAAGTCTTCCCCCGGTTTGAGCCAAGATTTGAGCCGCTTCAGCCGACCACCGGTCTGCGTGTGAAGTCCGGTATCCACGAGATGCACTTTCCAGCTGGGTTGTCTCCCATCGTGGATTACCGTCTTTCCAGTCGACAGGTCCACGGAAATGTCGTTGTTCAGGGCGTAGAACTTGAGGAAGTACTCCTTGACCACCTCCGCCTTGTAGCCCAGCGCCACTATGAATTCGTCGAACCCGTGAGCGGAGTAGATGTTCAGAATGTGCCAGAGGATTGGCTTGCCACCTATTTCGACCATGGGTTTGGGTCGAAGTACGGTTTCTTCAGACAACCGTGATCCAAATCCCCCGGCTAAGATGATTACCTTCATCTTATTGTCGGCTCTCTCCATGAGACCACCTCCAACCTGTTATTGAGTGGTGAGATTGCCCGGACGGGTTTGCGAGTCGGTGCAGAGTCGAATCGCGGTCCGCAAATCCTCGGGCGTGCCTATATCCAGGTACGGTTCGGAAGACAGGACCTTACCGCAGATTTCCAACCCGCCTTCGGAAGCAGCCTGAAAAACGTCTCCCAGACAGAGTTCCCTCTCCTCGGCGAAAAGTTGAGAGGCGCCGGCTTCAAGTCTTCCCTTCAGGTGAGTGTGCAGAAAATCGGAGAACCGCGGCCTCCAGATGGAGCACGTCCAGCTGTGCTCCAGGCGCGACTGGTCTGACTTGATGTCGAACTCCTGTACACGGCCGGCCGGGCCCAGCGCCAGACGTTCCACCCTCCGGCCCCGTGGCGCAGGGACAACGCCCAGAACAACATCGGCCGCGGTTTCCTCGCACAGCGCCATCAGCTGGACAAAAGCGTCATCTGGGGAAAAGAGGATATCCGCGAAGCCCATTGCGACCAGGGAATTACTGACGAACGGATACGCCTGATCAACTGTGAAAGGAACTCCCCACGGGACACGAAGAACCAGGTAAGCGATTTCCAATCCGAACGCCGACCCATCCCCAGTATAAGCAGGAATATCCCACTTCCCCTTGCCAATCACCAGGTACACCTTCCGGATGCCAGCCCGGGTCATCTTCTCGAAGAGGTGTTCAAGGGCGACTTTCGGCCGGGGCGCCGACTGAGCGTCAAGAACCGAGAAGCCCAGGGGAAAGATCTCCTTACTGACGGGCGACGGCGCAATTCTTGTCCCCATCCCGCCTGCCGGTACGACTGCCACTATATCCATGATCGGGTCCGCATCATTTTCAGCATTTTCAGCGCCCTCGCTGCGTGCGCAGCTCGGGCGGGCATACCCGGGGGTTCAACGCGCGAATCCGGGCTAGACGTGGGCTAGACGGGGGGCTAAACGACATCTGCGAAAGCAGCTTCCTTATGACGAAAGAAGAGAGCGCCAGTGACAAAAAGAAGGAGGGCCGTGCAACTGCCGATAGCAATAAGATCCCAAGGCATTGGAGTGGTTCCAAGCAGGCCGGCGCGGAATCCTTCGATGACCCCGACCATGGGGTTGAGCGCGTAGAAGCTGCGATAAGCGTCTGGCACGAGGCTGGCCGGATAGACCACTGGGGCCGCATACATCAGGAGTTGCATTCCAAAGGAAATCCCGTAATTGACATCCCGGTATTGGACTGCCAGAGAGGTGAGCCACATTCCCATCCCGCCAGCCGCCAGCATCAAAACCATCAACAGCAGGGGTATGTAAAGGGCGTTCAATGTGGGCGTAACCTGGAACCAAAGCATCAAGACGAAAAGGATTGAGAATCCCACGCCGAAATCGATCAGCTTGCTGAGAAGCGGAGTCAGCGGAATAATCAGTCGCGGGAAGTAGACCTTGCTCAACATGCCGGAACTGGTGATCAGGCTTCCTGTGCTCGTCGAGACGGCGTTTGAGAAGTAAGTCCAGGGGACAAGCGCCGTATAGCTGAAGATCGCGTACGGGCGACCCTCCGAGTCAATCTTTGCAAGTGACCCGAACACCACTGTGAATACGATCATCGAGAAGAGCGGCTGTATTATTGCCCAGCCGACGCCGAGCACAGACTGCGCATACCGCGCTTTCACATCCCGCCATACCAGGAAGAAGAGAAGGTCGCGATAGCGCCAAAGCTCCTTGCGGTCGGGCAACACTGAGACTCTCGGAGTCAGGACGGCCACCGGCTGTTGCCGCGATGTAGTCGGCCCGCCATGTTCGATTAGAGTCCGGGAACTAATGTTCATTTGCTTTTACTATCGGGTGACTGAAACGGCGGGCCTGTCCGCCCGCGCAGTATGGTTGTCGCGAACCGCGCGAAACGTGTGTGGGAAGTTTAGAAATCCTGCCCATTCATCCCGAGGGTGGCCCAGGGGCTCGGTGGCTATCAGCAGCTCCGGGACACAGTTCTGGCGGTCAATCAGGCCCGTGGCCCTGTCGTAGAGGGTGACTCTCCAACTGTAAGAACCAGGCCGAAGTGGCAGACTCGAGAGAGTGTACACAAATGCGTGCTTTCCCGGCTCCAGTTCGAGATCACTCGCCACCGTTCCCCAGACCAGCCGTCCCTCAGCATCATAGAGAAACAGGTCGTGGTGGCCGTCGTGGATAGGTTGCATTACCTGCAGGTGGAATCTGACAACAACGGCGCCGTGGGTCTCGACTACGTTCGGCTGCCTGGGTTGGGGCTCTGCAATGTCCCAGCCTAGAAAGGAGGCTTTGCGCCTCGATTCTCGGACGGTCCACAACGACTGGTTCTCGTCGCCGCTCATCGATTTCTCGTACGCCCCAAGAACCTCTGCGGTCGGGCCGAACTTCTGAATCGCGCCCCCATCGATCCAAATGGCCCGCTTGCAGAGCCGACGGAGCTGGCTCATTTGATGGCTAACCAGAAGGACAGTCCGCCCGGATTCGCCCACTTCGTTCATCTTTCCAAGGCATTTCCTCTGAAATGCCAGGTCGCCGACGGCCAGCACTTCATCAACCACCATGATTTCCGGTTCCAGATGGGCGGCCACCGCAAAGGCCAGGCGGACCCTCATGCCGCTTGAGTACCGTTTCACGGGCGTGTCGATGAACTTCTCAACCCCCGCAAAGTCGACAATCTCGTCGAATTTCTTGACTATCTCAGCCTTGGTCATGCCGAGAATCGTACCGTTCAAGTAGAGGTTTTCGCGCCCGCTCAGCTCCGGATGAAAGCCTGTTCCCACCTCCAGAAGCGAGCTCATTCGCCCGTAGATACGCGCTTCACCGCGTGTTGGCGGAGTTATTCTGGACAGGACCTTCAGAAGAGTGGATTTTCCGGAGCCGTTGCGGCCTACGATTCCGATAACATCGCCAGTGTGGACTTGGAAAGTAACATCCTTGAGCGCCCAGATCGTGTCCTCTTCATCCTGGTTCCCGCCGAAGACCGAAAGACTGCGAAGTCGGCGCAAGTTGCGGATAGGAATCGAAGCCAGGTTCATGCAGGCTCCAACCAACGTGTCGCGCTTCTGCTCGGCGCGACCGATCCGGTATATTTTCGAGATGTTCCTGGCATCAATTGCTATGGACATAATGGACCCGAGCTTGTATCAGTTAAACCGGAGAGATGCTGCCGTCTTGCCGTAAGCCCTGCGAGAGGGCGGTTTGTACCCAATCCGGAGGCCGCCGAAGAGTCTCCTGATCTCTGCATCGTCGTCGTCGGCGGCAGCTTTTTCGAGCCGGCGCAAGTGCTGCTGAACCAGGAAGGGATCCGGAGACGCCGCGTGCACCACAAAAATCTTCGGATGTCTGGTCGAGGAGATGGTGTCCTGTCCGTCGACCATCAACTGCTCATAGAGCTTCTCCCCCGCCCTCATTCCGGTTATCTGGATCTGGACGTCCTTTTCGGGCTCCAGGCCGGACAGACGGATCAGATTCCGGGCGAGCTCCATAATCTTGACCGGTTTTCCCATGTCCAGCATGAAGATCTCGCCCCCTTGCCCTATAGAGCCGGCCTGGATGACGAGGTGGACAGCTTCCGGAATCGTCATGAAGTAACGCTCCACATCGGGATGCGTGACCGGGATGGTCTTGCCTTGTCTGATCCGCTTCTGAAAAAGAGGCACAACGCTCGCTCGACTACCCAGAACGTTGCCGAACCGGACGCTGCAGTAACGCCGGTCGCGGGCGGCGCTGCCTTGGACAATCATTTCAGCAACTCGTTTGGACGCCCCCATGACACTCGACGGGTTCACGGCCTTATCCGTTGAGATCAGAACGAAGCGCTCGACGCCAAAGCGATCGGCTGCAGCCACCACGTTGCGCGTCCCGATGACATTGTTTTGAACCGCCTGCGCCGGGCATGTTTCCATGAGTGGAACATGCTTGTAGGCGGCGGCGTGAAAGACGATCTGTGGCATCAGCTCGCCAAACAGCTTGTTGAGTCGCGCCTGATCCTTGATGTCCGCGATGATCTCGGCCACATTGTCGAAATCTTCTTGAATCTCCAAGACAGTTTCGTAGAGGCTGTTTTCGTCCTTGTCGAGCAAGATCAATGACGAGGGTTCCAGCCTCCTCAGTTGTCTGACCAGCTCCGATCCGATCGATCCCCCCGCGCCGGTCACCATAATGCGTTTGCCCCGATAGGTCTTGAGGAACTCAGGGGGGGCGTAACAGTCGACGCTGCATCGTCCGAGTAGATCCTCCATCTGGACGGGGCGGATCTCGGTTATGCCGAGTTCGCCTGAAAGTATTTCGGTAACGGATGGAACCGTCGAAACTCTTACTCCCGCCTTTCGGCACCGGTCAGCAAGGGAAAGAGTGACGGAGCGGGCGGTGCTCGGCATGCTGAGGACCACTTCACCTATCCTCTCCCGGGCGACGACCTTCTCCAAATCACGAGTGCTGCCCAGTACCTTCAGTCCTTCGATCCTCCTGCCGTGGAGCTCGGGATTGTCATCCAGGAACCCTACAAGATCGGACTGCTTCGCTTTCAGGAACTCCCGAACCAGGTACACTCCTGCCTGCCCGGCCCCAACAAGGACCATCCGTCGCCGGGCCATAAGACCCCGCCGTCCGACATCACTAGGAACCGTCCGGTGATACATGACCCGTCGTAACAGCCTGCAGCCCACCCAACCTCCGCACGTCAGGATCGGTTGGAGGAGCACAACGCCCAACGGCAGACCTGTTCCACCAATCGGATGTTCAGCTATTCGGACGACCAGAACCACCAGGGAACTGCAGCCGACTGACAGAACGAGGCATTGGATATCTCTCAAGCAGGTGTATCTCCACACCTGACCGTAAACTCCCACGACGGAGCTCGTTGCCAAGTACAGGACCGGGGTTACGGCAAGCAGCCTCAGAACCTGCGAGTAGTGGTCCGCAGGGATCTCACCGTCAAATCGGACCAGGTAAGCAGTAAAAAGAGCGCTGGCGACGACGAGGGCATCCAACGCCACCTGACTGACACGCCGGAACAGCAGTTTCTGGCTCACCTTGATGAGCCGATCGAAAGTTGTTTCAGTGGCGAGATGCTGGAGTGCGGTACCGTCTGCCTGACTCATAACCGTGCTCCTTTCAATTGCGCGCTGGGATGTCGGGGAGAGATCGCCTAGCCGTGCCAGGTCCTTTTCTGGTAGGCGTCGGGTTCCGGGTAGTAAGCGTAGCAGCCCGAACTAAGGCCTTTCACTCGGTTCATGACCGTTCCGAGAACGTGGGCCCCCACAATGGCCAGCTGCTTCTTGGCCTGCTGCGCGGCGCTTCGGGAGGTCTTTCCACCTTGGACAACGAAGACGACGCCGTCGACCAACGTAGATACCACGACCGCATCCGTGAAGCTGAGTACCGGCGGAGAATCCAAAACTACGTAATCAAAGGATCGAGCCAGCGTTTCCAATGCCAGCTCCATCCTTTTTGAACCGACAAGTTCGGCCGGATTGGGCGGTGGGGCGCCGGCCGGCATAAGATAGAGGTTCGGCACTCCAGTGTTTTCCACCACGTCCGCCAGTTCGCAGTGGCCGGACAAGTAGCCGCTCATACCGCAGGTGCCATCCGGCTTCAGGATCCTGCTGGCGGATCCTCTCCGGAGATCGAGCTCGACCAGCACCGCGCTTCGGCCGGTCTGCGCAAGCGAAGCGCTCAGATTCAAGGCTGTAGTTGTCTTGCCTTCCCCGGGAAGTGAGGACGTGACCAATATCGTCTGAGGCGGCCTTCCGGCGCAGGAAAGGAGAATAGAAGTCCTCAGGGCTCGATAGCTCTCCTGCTGTCCAGCGTCCTCGCCGATGAACGAATTCGCGCTCACTGCCTCCAGTGCTTCCATCGTCATAAACCGTGGGTCGTTGTCCGGCGCTAGTCGCAGGACCGGTATCGAAGCCAGGGAGGGCAAACCAACGTACTGCTCCACGTCTTCCAGACTATTCAGACTCGCATCTACGTGCTCGGCGAACAGCGCCAATCCGAAACCGAGAACCAGCCCCGCAACAACTGCCAGGATGAGATTGAGCAGCTTGTTTGGGGAATATGGGACCTGGGGAATTCTGGCTTGTTCGATGACACGTATGTTGTTCGATTTCAGCCCTGCGGAGACTCCGGCTTCCTTGAGTCTTTGGAGCAAGCCCTCATAAAGTTCCTTGTCGGTGTCCACTTCCCGCTTGATGATGTTGTACTGGATCAAGTCAGAGCGGAGTCGGTTCACGAGACGTTCGTGAGCGGCAATCGAAGCGTTGACGCGTCGCCGATGTTCTTCGTCGAGCTGGTATTCCAGGCGTTGCTGGTCCACTGTCTTCTCCACCTCCGCCTCCAGATCGCGCTCCAGGTTGGCGATATCCTGCCGCAACTGCTTTACCTCGGGCCAATTTGGGCCAAATTCAACGGACAAGGCCGCAAGCTTTTGCCGGGCATCGGACAGGCGCATCTCCAATTGCTTGACAGTCTCTCTCTTCAAGCTGTCCGGGAAGGTCGCGGAAGTCGAATTCCGAATGTCGTCGTAACGGTTGGCCCGTAACCGCTGCTCGACTTCGGTCAGCTCCTTATTAAGCGCAAACAGCTTCTGAACTACAGCATTGTCCTCTTCGGAAACAGTGTGGAGGTCGTGTGATTCGGAATAGCGCGCGAGCTCCTCCTCTGACTTTTCCAGTTTCTTTTTCACCTCAAACAGCTCGCGTTGAAGAAAGTTGCGAGCCTCGAGTGTCGCGTTGTACCTGCTCTCGAAGTTGTAGCGGATGTACTCCTCAGCCACGAGGTTGGCCGCATCCGCCGAAAATGTCGGGTCCTCTGACGTGTAGCTGACCTTTACAACTTGGGTGTTTGGGACGACATCAACCTTCAAATAGGAACCGATGAACGGGGGCCGAGTGACCCCATCCTTGCTTTGAAGAGCGCGGCTGACGCGCTCACTTAGCATCCGGCTGGTCAGAATTTCGGTCTGGGTCTGCAGATGACGCGGATTAGTGACGAGGTCAAGAACCTGCTGATAGGGGAGAACTTTCTCCTCCGGATCAATCTGAATCTTCACGCTTGATCGGTAAAGCGGCGTCGCGCTGAAAGTCCAGAGCGCAGCGATTCCCACTACTGTCGCAAGGACCGCCGATACGAGCCACTTTCTCTTCCACATGATCCGCAGGTAGCGGAGTAAATCGACGTCCTTCTCCTCCAGGAACTGATCGATCCAGATCGAGTCGTCCGATTGATCCTGAACTGAATCCTGACGCCTCATCAGGCCCGACATAGTGACTCCTCGCGTTGTTTGATGCTTATATCCGGTCGGCCAATGACGCCCTTTTCTCCCGGTCGGACGGCGCCAGACGGGGGTGGACTGGTTGCGCTTTCTTCCTCGTAGAGCCGGGGGCAGCTTGAATTGCTCCCAGCGTTTCAAAGACCAGCTTCAGGTCCGTCCAAGCGTTCCGTCGACCGAGGTACTCCAGCTCGATCAAAAGCTTTGCGGGAAGAAGACGCGCTATGTATTCCTGCTCCCAATTACGGGTCGTGAGGGCTTCTTCCTCATTCCTGTAGACGAGACTCGCCGCCCCGGTTATCCCGGGCCGTACGGACAGGACAGCAGCGTGCTCCGGCCGGTAATATTCAACGTATCTAGGGTCTTCGGGTCTGGGGCCTACAAGCGCCATTTCTCCGGCCAGGACATTAAGAAGTTGCGGGAGCTCGTCCAACTTCCACCTGCGAAGCCACCTGCCCACCCCTGTGACTCGCGCGTCACGATGACCGGTGATCCCGGGGCCCAGACGCTCAGCATCCGGAACCATGGTTCGGAACTTGTTGAGTCTGAACAGCCGCCCGCCTTGACCGACTCGCAGAGGCCTGTAAAACACCGGACCGGGAGAGGTCAACTTAACGAGGCATGCCAAAACCAGCAGAAGCGGACTCAAAAAAAGCAGGCCCAAAACAGCAACGCTAAAATCCAGCCACCGCATAAACAGCCTTTCTGCTGAATCGCCGGACGACTTCGGTAACCGCCGTCACGACGTCGTTTACATCCCGGCCCGTCATCTTTGTGTAGATCGGCAGCGACACTTCTCGTTTGAATTCGGCGTAGGCGACCGGGAAATCCTCGGGTTCGTATCCGTATTCGGAGCGATAGAAAGGATGCAGGTGAAGGGGGATGAAATGAACGCTGGTACAGATTCGGCGCCGCTTCAATTCCGTAATGAACGCATCCCGGTCTATAGAGAGCAAATCAAGGTTCAATCGCAAAACATACAAGTGCCAGGAGTGTTGGATCTCGGGGGCCGCTGTCGGCACCTGCAGTTCCTCATAATTCGCAAAGGCGTCGTTGTAAGCCGCCGCCATCTCCGCTCTTCGCGTCCAGATGCGCTCCGCTTTGGACAGCTGAGCGAGGCCGACCGCAGCGGCGAGATCGGGCATGTTGTACTTGAAACCTGGTGCCTGAATCTCGTAGTACCAACTGCCCTCGACCGAATAACGCTTCCAGGCGTCCTTGCTTATGCCGTGAAGCCGCATGACGCGATACCGCTCCGCCAACTGGTCATCGTTTGTTGTCACCATTCCACCTTCGCCGGTCGTAATGGGCTTCGTGGCATAAAACGAAAAACAGGCGGCGTTTCGACTTGTCTCTGTCTGAAACCCGCCGATTCGGCGGCCGCGATAGGACGTGGGGAATGCGTGCGCCGCGTCTTCGACGACCGCCAAACCAAACGTGGAAGCCATTCGATTTATCTCGTCCATGTCGCACGGATAGCCAGCCATGTGCACCGGCACCACCGCTTTCAATCTCCGTTTCCCCGCTCTCTTGCTCGCAGGTTTCTCTGTCCGTCCACTTCGCTTGTGAAGAGCCTTGCGGATTGCGACGGACGTCGCCGGTACTCGTGCAATACGGCTGATTTCCAGCTGGCGCAACGTCTCCCTCAAACGGGTCACATCGATGTTGAGGGTTTCTGCGTCGACATCCACGAAGACTGGAATCGCCCCCAGGTAGTAAATAACCTCGGCGGTAGCTGCAAACGTGTAGGGAGTCGTGATAACCAGGTCATTGCGCTTGACACCAGCCGCCTCGAGCGCCAGGTGCAAAGCAGCAGTGCAGCTATTGACCGCCACCGCATGCTTCGCACCGACGTATGCGGCGAACCTAGTCTCGAACTCGCGAACTTTTGGTCCAGTTGTGATCCAACCCGACTGGAGCGTCTCGGTGACCTGCTCCAGTTCCTCGGAGCCCAAATCCGGTAAAGCGAACGGGAGATAGTCTTCTCGCATGGCACCACCTGTGGGGAACGGAAACGAATTAAGGAAGAGGGTCAGTACGAGTGTTTAGCCCTGTTCGGGCGAACTCAGTACAGAAAGGGAGGGAATCGACGATCGGCGCGGCTGGAAGCGGATAGCGTCTCGCACCCGGGGAGCGAGAGCGCTTCGCGCCTGTCACTTACATCCGATTGGTTCGGTGTTGGTTCTCGTGACCACGCCCAGAATTGCACGCAAGTTTACGTGTCTGGGAAAGAGAAGTCTCAGCACCGTTTGGGAGAAACGCGGCATGGCATGAGGGAGTCTGGTCAACTATCGAGATCTTGCCCACTCCCTGGAGTTGACCGTTCGGACAACGAGTTGAGGTCGTCGAGTCACCCGCGCTTAAGCCGAATGGATATACGAGAGGAGGCAGAACGGAAAACGGAGATCAGATGCGGGATAGCTCGCCCTTCTTTCGCGTTCTTTCTTCGATTAGGGCTGCCAGTTTTCCGGCGAAGGAAGGGCGATCGGCCAAGTCGGTTTCAACAGCCGGGCGCGCTCCGAGGAGCGGTTTTTAAACCTTCACGCCGGCGTGACGCAGAGATCCGGGCCGATGATCCGCCCCCCTTGTTTCCTGGGTATATTCAGAAAACCGGGAGGGCCCTGCACTTGCCTGGGCAGCAGCTAGCGGCTGTACCGCCGCGCTGCCTTGACGGCTTTCCGAAGTCGGTGTCAGCGGAGACGGGCCCGTCAATCTCTTGTACTCCGTAGGAGTGAGCCGGGTGTAACGCTTGAAGGCCCTTCCGAAAGTCCTCAGATCATTGAATCCGACGGCAAATGCTACTTCGCATACCGAGTAGTTTTCAGACGCCAACATGGCCATGGCGTTCGCGATTCGGAAACGGCGTAACCAATCAGTGAAAGTGAGCCCAACCTTCTGGTGAAAAAAAGCCGAGAAATAAGTCGTTTCCATAGCGGCTACGTCGGCTACCTGCGACAGGGTAATCGGTTCGCTGCAGTTTTCCTGCACGTATTTTCTCACTCTTCCTAAAGCGGGGTAGTAAGAGAAGAGACGCTCGTTAGCGAAGTCCGGTCTGGCGGGTACAGGTGAATCGGAAGGCAACATAATGCAAGCCCCCTCATCGATCAAGTTGTTGTGTGATGTCCTGACTGGAAGATAGCCAACTTACCGAGGGTTGTACAGGCCACGCGGCAAATTCGTCGCATAATTCACCAACAATGACCTGCCGGCCAATATCAACAATTACAGCGGCCGCACCAAGATCTTGAATTGTCTTGGCGTTAGCCCAATTCGCTGCTTAAATGTTCTTTCAAAAGCTCTTAGAGTCCGGTATCCGACCCGGTGAGCGACTTCATTCACCGACCGGTCCTCTCTCGCGAAAAACCAGAGCGCCTGTCGCATCCGGACGTAAACCAGCCAATCGGAACAGCGGCAGCCGAGCTTGCTTTTGAAGAGAGCGACCAGGTAACGTTTGGTGACTCCCAGCCTGCGGGCGGCCACCACCAACACCTCGGGGTCCGTGTAGTGACGGAGGATGTAGGAGTTCAAGTGGGCAAGCCGAAGATCGACTCCAAAATCGACCCGGTCCAGAGTCTCGTCAAAAAAGGCCCAGGATGCCGTCGGACTGGCGCGAGCGGTCTCCGCCTGGTGTTGAGTTGCAAGATTAAGAAACGCGATGTGGCCGTCGGAAGGATGCTCGTCCGGTCCCATGACGCGAGAGACGTAAGCCCGGAAGCGAAGGCTGGAGGCCAAAGTTACCCGTACGGTTTCCCCCGGGTGGAGACCAGAGCGGCAGTGCAAACACATCGCACCAGCCCTGACTCTTACAACCCGGGCACCCTGAATACAGCTGTTCTCCCGCTGTATCGTAATCTCGTAATCCAGCTCTTGCCTTGTAGCGCCCCTCCCCTTGTGCCTATTCATTTCGACAAAACCTATAAAAAGAACCTGATCAAAGTTATAGATCAAAAGTTATAACAAGCGATTAGCAGGGTTCAAGTCTGATTCGCCTGACTCTTTGGCTCCCTCCTGCGCCAGCCCGAGTGGTAACCTTACGTTGGCGAGATTCTCGGATTCTGGAAGGAGGTGGTATGAGGTTACCGGTCCTGGTGCTGGCCATCTGTCTCTCAGGAGCGGACGCGCGCGCCCTTCAATCGGTCACACAACCCGAACCGCGGAACTGGACGACGGCGGATGACCACCGAAACATGATGGAGCAGCTTGGCATCGTCGCGTTACGTCCCGGCCCCAGCGGCAGGGAGGGAGCGCCGAATCCCGCCAACTACGACGAGGCGTTGGCGAATCCTTGCCCGAGTCTCCCTCCGGTGCTGACGCTCAGAGACGGACGGAAGGTGACCACGCCGGAAATGTGGTTGAACCTCCGCCGGCCGGAAATCATGGAAGATTTCGAGCGCGAGGTTTACGGTCGAATCCCCCCGAACGTCCCGAAAGTCACATGGTCGGTGGCCGAAACAGGGACGGCAACGATTGGCGGTCATCCCGCTATAGGCAAGCGACTCGTCGGCAAGGTCGACAATGCGTCGTGCCCGAGCATTAGCGTCGAGATTGAGCTGACGGTCGTGACGCCTGCGGATGCAACCGGCCCCGTCCCGCTCATGATTATGTTCCGCAGAGGGAACCTGGCCCAGGCTCTGGGCACCGCGCAGATGCCCACGCGTCCCGGCGCTCCTCCCGGACAGGCTCCTCCCGCTGGCGATCCGCCTGGGACGGAGCAGCTTATCGCCGATGGCTGGGGCTACGCCTTTCTCAACCCGGCGAGTATCCAAGCCGATAACGGCGGCGGTTTGACCAAGGGTGTCATCGGCCTGGTCAACTGCGGGCAGCCACGAAAGCCCGATGACTGGGGTTCTTTGCGCGCCTGGTCATGGGGCGCCGCACGCGCTCTGGACTACCTTGAAACCGATCCAAGCGTGGACGGGAAGCGCGTGGGCATCGAGGGTGTCTCCCGATTCGGCAAGGCCGCTCTCGTTACGATGGCATTCGAGACCCGGTTCGCAGTTGTCCTGGTCGGCTCTTCGGGCGAAGGCGGCGCGAAGCTGCATCGGCGCAATTTCGGCGAAGCGGTGGAGAACCTGACCGGCTCGGGCGAATACCACTGGATGGCCGGTAACTTCCTCAAATATGGCGCCGCCGAGGCGAGTTTCGGCAGCCGGAATGCCGGAGACCTCCCTGTGGACGCCCACCAGTTGATAGCGCTTTGTGCACCGCGACCGACCTTCATCAGCTATGGCGTACCCGAGCGGGGCGACGCAAAATGGCTGGACCAGCAGGGCAGTTACATGGCTGCCGTTGCGGCCGGACCGGTGTTCAGGTTGCTCGGCGCAAAGGATCTCGGCACCTCGGATGACTACATGAAGGAGAAAATGCCCCCGGTTAACACCGGACTTCTCGATGGTCAGCTGGCCTGGCGCCAGCACGATGGCGGGCACACGGATGGTCCGAACTGGAAGTACTTCATCGCATGGGCAGACAAGATGTTTGTTCGAACCCCGCGGCTGAATACCAGTGCCAACGCGCCAGCCGATCATCCGACACCTCGGTCCGACCCGAATTCCCAGACTGCTCACGCTCAATTGCTGGAAAAGGTGAAATCCGGCAGGATCGACATCTACTTCGTTGGCGATTCGATCACCCGCCGCTGGGGCGCCCTGGACTATCCGGAGTTCCTGGCGAACTGGCGGGCCAACTTCTTCGGATGGAACGCTGCCAATTTCGGGTGGGGCGGAGACCAGACCCAGAACATCCTCTGGCGGCTTCAAAACGGCGAGCTGGACGGCATCAATCCGCGGATCATCGTCGTTCAGGCAGGAACCAACAACGTGGGCGCAACTCCGGGTGACGGAGCGAAAATCGCAGCCATTACTCGCGGGATCAAAGCCATCCTCGACACTTGCCGTGCGAAAGCCCCCGACGCGACCATCCTCCTGACGGCTATTTTCCCGCGCAACGACAATATCGCGGTCGTGCCGGAGATCAACCAGCTCAACGCTAACATCGCCGGGTTTGCCGACGGGAAGAGTGTTCGCTACATCAATGTGAATGACAAGCTGGCCGACCAGAACGGCAAGCTTTTTCAGGGCATGATGATGGACGGGTTGCACCCGACCGTGAAGGGTTACCAGGTCTGGTCGGACGCGCTCAAACCGATTTTCACCGAGCTTCTTGGACCGCCTGCCGCAAGCGACCTTGCCCCGCCACCCACGGGGGATCCGAGCGCCCGTCCAGCGTCCCGGTGAGAGGCAACCTCTCTTCAATCATCGTGCTTTTTTCTCGTTGAGCGACCAGTCATAGTCCAGGTAGGCGACAGTATATCGCTGGGTCTTCAGGTACTCGGCATCCGCCGGGCTAAGATGTTGCGCCGCGAAATTCATGACCGGACGCAAGCCCGCGCTGACCTGCTGGAATTCTTTGGTTGAGTACTTTCGCGCGAAGTCCGCGCCGAACCACTTGAAGATGCTCGACAGGTACACTGTCTCGTTCTCCCGGTCGATTCGGAACTTGCCCGAATCCGAGAAGAGCCTTCGCGCCTGGTCGGTCAACTGGGCATCAAGGCGATCGCCGGTGTACGGCTCATTTCGCAGGGGCGGGCAGCCCATTGCCGCACAAACGAGCGCCATGTGGATGCGGGGCTCGTCGAACTGCTTTCGCAGTACATCGTGCTCGATCTGATCGAGGGTCATCGGCTTTCCCTTGATCGAGTGGCTGACCTTGTCCCAGACGCCGGGGATCTGGCGAATGCTGTTCTCTGGAAACCGGACGCCGCTAATCAACCCGCCTTTTCTAATCGGATAGTGATCGACGATCGACTTGAGTGTCAGAGCGTTATAAGCGTTGATCCAGAAGGCAATCTTCCTGCCGTCGTTCCATGCTTCGTATGATTTCGGGTCCAGTCCCGCGAGTGACCTGACGTAACTGTCGAGTGCCTGGTGGTTGGCTTTTAGCGCTTTGTAGTCGACCAGACCTTGTCCTTTGACTCGCTCTGAAAGCACCGTGCGGAAAGCGTCATCCGCTGTCGCGCTGAGATTTGTGGGAATGGAATCGACAGCCGAAACGGTTGGCTCATCTCCGGTACACGCGGACGCAGCGACGAGCACCAGCAGGAGAAGAGTCGAGCGAGGCGCTTTTCGAATCATGATGTCCTCACGGTTGCCAGTGATCTCGTTAATCTTGTTAGTCTTGTCAATCTTGTCAAAAAGCCTTTAGACAGGATTAACCGGATTCACAGGATTACTTCACCAGCGCGCCTGCGCAGGACGAGCCGCAGCCGGCTGTACACCCGAAGCAATAGGGGGCTGTCGCGATCCGGCGTCGGACCAGCGTGTCGGGATCGAAATCCCTGATATGCGTCGGCGCCCCGTGATTTAGAGGCAGACGCGTGGCCAGATTAAAGTCACAGTCATAAAGAGCGCCGGTCCAATCCACGCTGATTTGATGACGGCACATCAGCCCCTCCAGTGTTCGCGGATTGAATGTGCGCTCGAGAAGCGACTGATAGTCACCGTCTTTTCTCTCGTGTCGAAGGATGACCCGGAAGCGTCCGATCGGCATGTTGGCGAGGGCATGCAGCCGGGTGAAATGGATGCCGAATCGCCGGCCAAGCTCCTGGCGGTAATCCTCCTCCAGGCGCTCCTGGTTCGGTGGAAGCACCGGGCCCAGCGGGTTGTAAACCAGATCGAGCGGCAGGTCCTCCTTCAGGCCGTAGCCGTGAGTGTTCAGCAGCTGAATGGCCCGGATGCTCCCTTCGTACACGCCCTCGCCGCGCTGGCTGTCGACATTCTGCTCGAGGTAACAGGGAAGGGAGGCCACCAGCCTGACTTTTCGGTCTGCCATGAAAGGGATCAGGTCCTCATAGCCGGACTCGAGTAGAATCGTAAGGTTTGTCCTGACCTGAGTCTCGAAACCCTCATCCCGTAGTGTTGCCACAAACCGTCGGAAATGAGGGTTCATCTCGGGAGCTCCGCCAGTGATATCGACCAGACGCGCGTGCACTTTTCGCGCGGCAATGAGAACGAGTTCCATGGTCTCCCAGCTCATCTGTTCCTTACGGGTCGGACCGGAGGATACATGGCAGTGCACGCACTTCAGATTGCAGGTCAGACCGATATTGACCTGGATGGTGGTGAGATCCAAACCGTGCAACGGTGTGCCTTCATGGTTCAACACCGCTTGGTCGAACACGTTGAGGTCTGTCTGAATTTGCGATTTCATGTCGAATCGGTACTTTCCTTTTTTCCTACGTCCAGTCGTGCTTTTTTGCGCCCCCTAGGGGGCAAAGCCACCCTTGCCCGCCTCATTCCGCCTCGGCGTGCGTTTCGGCTTTTTCGAACAGCCGTGCGTACTCGCCGTAGCCTTCCTTGGCGAGGTCCTCCTTGGGTATGAACCTGAGCGCGGCGGAATTCATGCAATAGCGCAGGCCGGTTGGTCTGGGGCCGTCCGGAAAAACGTGACCGAGGTGGGAACCCCCGTGCTTGCTTCGGACCTCGGTCCGTGACGCGAACAAGCTCCGGTCTTCTCTTTCGACTATGTTGGTCCTTTCCAGCGGTTTCGTGAAGCTCGGCCAGCCGGTCCCCGAATCGTATTTGTCCAGCGAGCTGAAGAGGGGCTCTCCGGTCACGACATCCACGTAAATGCCTTCTTTTTTGTTGTTCCAATATTCATTTTTGAACGGCGGCTCGGTTCCTTCTTTCTGCGTGACCTTGTATTGAATCGGCGTTAACCTCTCGCGCAGCTCCTTGTCGTCGGGCTTGCTATATTGTCGGTTGGATACTGTCTTGCTCGTCGCTTCCATCTGGCTCTCCTTTAAGTTCTTGGATAAATCAAAGGTACGGGCTTTCCAAGTCTTGGCGAGGAATTGATCCCGCCCGGAGCCGGACCGGTAGCTCCGGTATCGGTCCGCATGGTTCTTGTAGAAATCCTGGTGGTACTTCTCCGCCTCGTAGAACTTGGTGAGCGGAACGATTTCGGTCACGATCGGTTTCTTGAACACCCCGGAATTTTCCAGTAGCTTCTTTGAAGCCTCCGCAAGCCGGTGCTCTGCCTCATTGCTGTAAAAGATCGCACTGCGATACTGCCTTCCCCGGTCGACAAACTGGCCGTTTTTGTCCGTCGGATCGATGTGCGTCCAGAACACTTGGAGCAGCTCGGAGTAGCTGATCTTCGCGGGATCATAGATCACCTTCACCGATTCCGTGTGTCCGGTTCGCCCCGCGGATACTTCCTGGTACGCAGGGTTTTCCTTTTCTCCTCCGGCAAAACCCGATATCACTTCGGTGATTCCGTCCACTTTTTCGAAGTCCGCTTCCACACACCAGAAGCAGCCGCCCGCGAAGTAAGCGGCTTCCATCTTTGCGGAGGAGGTCGCCTTTTCGGCCGCCACAGCTTCTGCGCTGGTGCGGAGGCTGAGCGCTATGACGATAGTGAAGAGGAGGCCGGACAGAATTACAAATAACACACTTCTCATAATTCTCCTTATGGAACGCGCTACAGGTTGCCGTTACGCATCTGCCAGGTGCTGATGTCCACCGGGAACAACGCGCCGGGAGCGACGCCGCAGGCGTAGTAACCGCAATACTGTGTTAGGTATTGATGCGGATTCTGCTCGAACAGTTTCTTGTGTTCCTCGGTCGCAAAGAAGTAACGAGCACACCACTTCAGCGACAAGGTAAAGCGACTCGGCCCCCACAACCGTCGTCGCTCCTTGTCTTGCGACCATCCAGCGGGTTTGCTGCATCTAATTGACTGCCTCGATTCTGGGAACCGGTGTTTCGTTTTCCATTTTCAAGCGGTTCGCAAGCGAGATGGGAGATAAGAAAAGTTCCCACGAGGTGACAGATCGCAATTCTCCCGGTGTTTAAGGGTGCGGAACAAGACGATAGAGATGCGGGAAACACACGACAACCGGTGGTCGTTCGAGACGAGCGCGGCTATGGATATTGCGGACCTCTATCAACGCTACGGTCCTATGGTCTTCAGGCGATGCCTGAAACTACTGTGCGACGAACGGGAAGCGGAGGATGCCATGCAGGATGTTTTCGTCCAAGTCATTCAGCATCGCACCAAACTGACTCCCGATTACCCGTCCAGCCTCCTCTATCGGATTGCGACAAACGTTTGCCTGAACCGGATCCGAAGCAAGCATCGGGCAAGAGAGATGAACAGCGAGGAAGAGCTTCTGCGCTGCATAGCGGCGGTTCCGGATTGGGACTCGTCCATGCTCCTCGAGAAGTTGTTCAGACGACATCCTGTCTCCTCCCGGGTCATGGCGGTTATGCATTTCCTGGACGGAATGACATTGGAGCAGGTGGCTGTCGAATTCCGGATGTCGGTTTCGGGAGTGCGAAAGAGACTCGAGCGCTTGAGAAAAAGCCTGCGAGAACTGGAGAAACTATGAGCAGCCAGAAGATCCCGGAGATTTGGCTAGAACGCTTCCTGCTTGATGAGTTGGAACCCAACGAGGCCGAGCAGGTGAGACGGGCTGTCGCCTCGGACCCAGCCGTTGCCCAGAAGCTAAACCAGCTTCGGCAATCTGGTGAAGCGCTTCTCAGTCGGTACCCGCCTGACCGGTTCAGCGCCAAGATCCGCGATCGGATGGTGTCCCCGGCCGAGCAGAAACGCGGACCTGTTCGAAGCCTGTTCTTCTCCCCGTTCAGTCTCGCGTTGTTGTCGGCCATGCTGATCGCCGGACTCAGCTTGCCGTTTTTCTGGCAGGCCAACCAAGCCACCCAGCCCCCAGTAGAAGGAGTGCGTGCGAAGGGAGATCAAACACGCTTACTCGTCTTCCTAAAGACAGCCGAAGGGATTCGGCAGCTCAGCGACGGCGGCAAAGTGGGAAGTAATGACCTCATTCAGTTGTCCTACTACTCCGCCGGACACAGTTACGGAGCCATTCTCTCGGTGGACGGGCAAGGAAGCATCACTCAGCATCTCCCCGAGCAGGGGGTTCAAGCGGTTGAGATTTCCAAGGGACGAGCAACTCCTTTACCTTCGGCCTTCCGCCTGGATCAAGCGCCGAAAGGAGAGATCTTTTTCTTTGTTACATCCAATCATCCGTTCCCGGTCCAGCTGGTTAAGGACGCAATACGGACACCGAAGACGAGTTGGGATCACCGAAGCGGGGGCCTGTCGCTGCCTGCCGGCTATCAACAGTCGACGGTACTGCTCCAAAAGGAAGAAACACGATGAAAAAACCTATTTTGACCCTCTTCGCCCTGTTGATCGTCTTTATCCTGGCGCACTCGCTCTCCTCGGCGGCTGCCGTTCGCCGCTATGCGATCGTTTCGGGTGCCAACCGGGGTGGCCCCAGTCGCCCGACCTTGAGCTATGCGGTCTCCGATGCCGAAGCGTTTGCCCGACTGATGCAACAGCTTGGCGGCGTGCGAAGGGAGGATTGCCGGATTCTCCGGGAGCCTTCCTTGATTGACTTCGGCAAGGCGCTTGAAGCGTTGAGGGTTGAGATCAAGGAAAGCCGGGCGGCCAATGAACGTGTGGAGGTCCTCTTCTACTACTCCGGCCACGCAGATGACCAGGGTCTTCTGCTCGGGGGAACCCGGTTTCCCTACCCGAAGATCAGGGAAGAGATGGCCCTTCTTAAGGCGGATGTAAACGTGGCGGTGCTCGACGCGTGTGCGTCCGGCGCCATAACCAGGCAGAAGGGAGTCATTCGGGAACCAGCCTTTCTGGCTACATCGCCCGCCGATATGAAAGGCTATGCCTTCCTCACCTCCAGCTCGGAGAATGAAACCGCCCAGGAATCAGACCGGATTCGGGCATCTTTCTTTACCTACTATCTCATCTCAGCGCTGAGGGGCGCGGCCGACTCAAACACAGACGGCAAGGTCAGCTTGAACGAGGCCTATGACTTCTCATACAACGAGACACTCGGCCGGACTGCAAAAACTCAGGGCGGGCCCCAGCATCCTGCTTACGATATCCAGATGTCGGGCACTGGCGAGTTGGTCTTGACCGACGTTCGCGGGGTGTCCTCGATACTCGTGCTCCCCGAAGCCCTAAGTGGCCGGGTTTACATTCTGAATGCAGACAGGCAGTTGGTGACCGAATTGCTCAAAACGGAAGGCCGCCAAATCGCGCTTGGAATGCAAGACGGGAGTTACTCGATCTACATCGATTCAGGCAGCGACTTCCGCGCAGCTTCGATCCGGCTGACTGAAAAGCAAACCATAGTCCTGGACAGTGGCCGTTTCACCTTAACCAAAAAGGAACCGAGCATTCTCCGCGGCCCCTCTATTTACCAGGGCGACAAACCTGCGCCGCCGGCGGTGAAGAGATTCGAAATTGGAGGACACTACTCCTCGTTTAGTCACTTCCTTTCTGTGGCTGCTGCACCGGGACAGTTCGGGGAGCGGGGCGGTGGTGCGAGGTTCGCCTACAATCTGAATAACCACCTGGCGCTCGAGGGGCAAACCAACTACTGGCCGGGCAATTTTGAAGAAAGATTTCTTACATTGTTTGGAGTCAAGGCAGGGGTCAGAAGGCCGGGCTGGGGCGTGTTCGGGGTCGTCCGGCCGGGATTCCTAACCGAACGCAAGCACTTGGGTTCCTTAAACGTCACGCATCTAATCGTCAATGCAAACCGGTTTGCCCTGGACTTTGGAGGAGTACTGGAAGTCTACGATTTCGGTGTCTATCGATCCGATCGATTCTTCTTCCGACTGGATGTAACGGACACGGTTGTTTCTCAACCGATGGGTATGTGGCGCTACTCCGCCTCTGAGCCGCCATTTTTTCAAGGCCAGTTCGAAACCCGGCACACTCCGAGGATCAGTGTCGGCGCGGGCTTCAGGTTTTGAAAGGAAGAAAGTGGATAGTAGGTATTCTACCAATGATGGTAGAATACCTACTATGCCAGAACGGAAGCTCGTCCAGGGCACCCTCGAACTGCTGATCCTCCGGACCCTGCTCTTTGGTCCCCTTCACGGCCACGGCATCGCCAAGCATATCCAGCGCACGTCCGAAGACGTCCTGCAGGTGGAGCACGGGTCGCTCTACCCGGCCTTGCACCGCCTGGAGAAGAGCGGCTGCATCACGTCGAACTGGGAGCAGACGGAAAGCGGACGCGAAATGCGCATGTACCGGCTGACACCGAAAGGCCGGAAGCAGCTGTCGGTCGAGGAGAGCAAGTGGGACGAGCTGGTTCGTGCGATGGCTCGGGTGCTGAAGCGTGTTTGAGATTCGTCGGGGTCTGTGAGAAACGCTATGCCGAGAGATCACGATGACGAGCTGAAACGCGAGATCCAGACGCACCTCGAATTGGAGGCCGAGGAGCGTGTCGCTGACGGTATGTCCGAGGCGGATGCGCAGTACGCCGCACGCCGCGCGTTCGGCAACGTGACGCGCACACAGGAAGACGTCCGGGAAGTGTGGACCCGCCGCTGGATCGACGAGATCGTCCAGGACGTTCGGTACGCGCTCCGCACGCTCCGGAAAGCTCCGGGATTCACAACCGTCGCGGTTCTGACACTGGCCCTCGGAATCGGTGCGAATACCGCGATGTTCTCGGTCGTCAACGCCGTGATCCTGAAGCCACTCGGGTATCCACACCCTGAGCAGCTCCGGTTCCTGACAACGCGGTTCGAGCGCCAGGGGGTGGAGCAGAGCTCGGTGTCGGCGCCGGAATATTTCGAGCTCACTGAAATCAATCGGTCCTTCTCGGTCGTCGGCGCGTTCACGATCGGCGAGGTGAATCTCGCCGCCCTCGATCGTCCGCGGCGCGTCACGAGGGCCACGGTGAATGCAGAATTGCTCGAGGTGCTCGCCGTCCAGCCAGAGCGCGGCCGGTGGTTCCGTCGGGACGAGACGCGCGCGAACGGGCCCGCACTTGTCATCCTGTCGCACGAGCTGTGGCGGTCGGCCTTCGGCGCACGTGAGAACATCGTCGGCCGCACGATCGAGATCGACGGTCTCACGCGCGAGGTCATTGGCATCATGCCGGCCCGCTTCGACCTGATGGACAACCGGGTCGATGTGTGGCTGCCGCTCCAGCTCGCTCCTGCTTTTCGCCAGTTTCGAGAGAGTCACTTTCTCAATGTGTTGGGCCGTCTGAAAGATGAAGTGACCGCACAGCAGGCCGAGGCGGAGCTTGCGTCGCTCGTTGCGAACTGGGGTGAACGCGCCGGCGTGAACGGGCACGTCTTCAAGCGTGGCGACCACGTCATGCAGATGGAGCCCGTGCAGGACGAGATTGTCGGCTCGGCACGGCGTGCCCTCTGGATGCTGCAGGCGGCGGTAGCGTTGGTGCTGCTCATCGCCTGCGCCAACCTGGCCAACCTCCTGCTGGCGCGCGCCGAGACCCGACGGCGCGAGCTCGCCATGCGCGCGGCACTGGGAGCCGGCCGGCGGCGGCTGCTCGCCCAGTTTACGGCTGAAGGCGTCGTGTTGTCGCTCGTCGGCGGCACCATCGGCCTGGCCCTGGCCTGGGCTGGTGTGCGGGCGTTGATCGTTGCGTATCCCAATAGTCTTCCGCGTGTCGCCGACATTGCCATCGATCCAGCGGTGCTCGGCTTCACACTGCTCGTATCAGTCGCCACCGGCGTCGCGTTCGGGCTGGCGCCACTGCTGCATTCCCTCCACCAAGGCCCGAGCGGTCTGCTGAACGAGCGTGCGACGCGCGGCTCGACCAGTACCCGTCATGCAGTGCGCCGTGCTCTTGTCGCCGCTGAAGTGGCACTCGCGGTTGTGCTCGTGGTGGGCGCGGGGCTGATGCTCCGGACGGTAATGAATCTAATGAAGGTCGACCCCGGATTCGATCGATCGCGGCTGGTCACGTTCGGGGTCGCGCTCCCCGCCTCCACGTACCCCAACTTCGACGAGAGGCTGCGGCTGTATCAACGCTTGATCGATCGGTTCGCCGCCATGCCCGGCGTCGAACGTGTGTCGGCCGTGTCCGGGCTGCCTCCACAGCGGGAGGTCAACGGCCTGGGCACGGACATCGAAGGTTACACACCGCCACCGGAGACGCCACGCAACTGGGTGGACTATTACCAGACGGTCACCACGGGCTATTTCCAGGCGATGGGGATACCGATCGTGGAGGGCCGTCCGTTCGAGGAGACTGATCGCATCGGCGCTCTTGTGGCGGTCGTGAACGAGACGTTCGCTCGCCGGTTCTGGAAGGATCTCGACCCGATCGGTCGTCGGGTCAGGCCGCGCTTCGGCGACGGGACGCCCTGGGTCACGGTCGTTGGCGTGGCGAAGGATGTCAAGCAGGGTGGCGTCGACCAGGCAACCGGCACCGAGTTGTACTTCCTGCTCGAGCAGCTGCCGCAAATCTTCCCGACCATTTCCGGTCCTAACCTCGGTGACTGGGGGCATGACGGAAACATGAATATCGTGCTGCGGAGTGCGCTGCCGATGGCCACGCTGCAGCCACCGATTGCCGCCGCCGTACGTGAGGCCGATCCCTCGCTGCCGATTATCCGGCTGCAGCTCATGGATGAAGTGATCAGCGGTTCCCTCGGCCGGCCCCGCATGCTGATGCACCTGTTCGCCGGCTTCGCTGCCCTCGCCCTCCTGCTCGCCGCAATCGGGACCTACGGCGTGCTCTCGTATCTGGTGACGGAGCGGCGCCGTGAAATCGGCATCCGGATGGCGCTCGGCGCGAAGCGTGAGGCCGTGCTGCGCAGCATCATGGCGCATGGCCTGAAGCTCACGTTTATCGGCCTGGCGGCTGGGCTGGCCGGTGCACTCGCGCTGACGCGGTTGATGGAGACGCTGCTCTTCGAGGTCCGGCCGACTGATCCGGCCACGATGGTGAGCGTTGCGGCCGTGATCACGCTGGTAGCGATCATCGCCTGCCTCGTGCCCGCCCATCGCGCCACACGGGTCGATCCGATCGCCGCGCTGCGGGAGGAGTGACGGGAAGACAAAGGTTGGCTTAGAATGTAGTTGACTCGCGAAAGTGGCGGAATTGGCAGACGCGCTGGACTTAGGATCCAGTGGGGAAACCCGTGGGGGTTCGAGTCCCCCCTTTCGCACCAACCTTGCCCGTCGGGCCGCTTCGCTCATTCAGCGTCCGGGGGCGATCCCTCAAAGGCCGCCTTCACCGGAGGCCTCATCAGCACGATGATCGTAAGGACGCCAAGGACCGTTCCAAACGGCATGAAAATGCAGGCAATGCCCGCCATGACAAGACAAAAAGTGTAGTGGATCCGCTTGTTCAGATAGAAACCGCTCAGCGCGAGCAGGATAGAAAAGGCCAATCCGAGAAGTATTGCCACCGTGGAAAAGACGACGAAGAAAATCCCCATGACGGTCAACATGTGCTGGGGACCGGGGTCCTTTTCGGGAAACGCACCGGTGAGCATCAAAACGCCAAACCCGAGGTGAAGCAGCGGGAAGCAGGCAAACAACCCGGCCAGCCCGGCCACTACGTAGTGGAAGATCGACAGCAATCGCACATGTTCGGCATCGTCTCGATCCATGAGAGCCTCCTTGAGCCCCGTGCAGCGTCAAGTCCCTGATAGTCTGGTTTGTCGCAATTGTACCAGCAGCCAAATGGACGATGCTATAAGAACGGGCGAGCTATAAAGGCCCGGCATGAGCCTGCCATAGTAAATCGAACCCGCCGCGTGCAGAAGGCCGTTAGCGATCATCAGGACAGCTAATGCGTAAGCGAGCGGTCGCAACCACCGAGCCCCCCGGAAGGCGAAAACCGAGGTCAAAAGCAAGATCCCGACGCCCACAATGAGCCCCGTCAGCCACATGCGGTAGCTGAACGTCGGTACAGGGAGAAACGGGACTCTCTCCCGGATGCCGGCAACCATTGGATTGTAAAACGACAGGAAATCATGGGCCGCCTCATCCCACACGTGCAGCCCCAGCGCGATGGCTAGCGCGATCCAGGAGGGACCCCATCCGGCGACCGCCTGTCCTTTGCTCATGCTTGTTCTCCTGCCTTGCCCGTCCACCCCTGAGGCGATATGACACGAGATGTTACCACTCTTGACGCACTCGTCCCCCGCTTTTACACTCGGTCGATCATCGAAACGGATTCAAAATGCGGAGGAGAGAGTCATGCCCGTTCTCAATGTAAAGCCTAAATCGGAGTGCAAGTACGACATCCTGTCGCTCGGAGAAATCATGATCCGACTCGATCCGGGTGACAACCGGATTCACACCACCCGGACCTTCCGTGTCTGGGAGGGAGGCGGAGAGTACAACGTTGCACGCGGCCTGCGCCGTTGTTTCGGCAAGAACGCGGCTGTTGTCACAGCTATCGTTGACAACCCTGTGGGTCGGCTCCTCGAAGACCTGATCCTGCAAGGGGGCGTCAGCATGGAATACGTGAAGTGGGTTCCCTACGATGGGATCGGACGTAAGGCGAGGGTCGGACTCAATTTTACCGAGCGCGGGTTCGGTGTTCGGGCGGCGGTCGGCTGTTCGGATCGCGGGCATTCAGCTGCCTCTCAGCTCAAGGAGGGCGATATCGATTGGGAGAGAATCTTCGGGCAGGACGGGATCCGGTGGTTTCACTGCGGAGGCATCTACGCGGCGCTTTCCGCCACGACGCCCGAAGTCATCATCGAGGCCATGACCGCGGCGAAGAGACACGGGACAGTCGTCTCCTATGACCTGAACTTCCGCCCGTCGTTGTGGAAGGACTTTGGCGGAACTGAAAGGGCGGTCCAGGTGAATCGCGAAATTGCCTCACACGTGGACGTGATGTTCGGCAACGAGGAGGACTTCACAGCCGCGCTCGGCTTCAAGGTGGAGGGTCTCGACGAGGGATGCTCCAAGCTTGATCCATCCAACTTCAAGAAGATGATTTCCGAGGCGGTCAAGACATACCCGAACTTCAAGGCGGTGGCGACCACGCTGCGTAACGCCAAAACCGCATCGATCAACGACTGGGGTGCGATCGTGTACGCCGGCGGAGAGTTCGGCGACGCCATTCTCCGAGAGAATCTCGAAATCTATGACCGCGTCGGAGGCGGCGACAGCTTCGCCTCGGGGGTCGTCTATGCACTGATGGAAGGTAAGTCGGTGGCGGAGGCCGCGAACTACGGTGCCGCGCACGGCGCATTGGCGATGACAACGCCGGGCGATACGACGACCGCGGGCCTGAAGGAAGTTGAGAAAGTCATGAAGGGCGGTACCGCCCGGGTGGACCGGTAGGGGTACACGGAAAGCACGGACGACCGAACCGACTGACACGGACGAAGCTTCCGCCACCGTGCGTCGGTCCGCGTTCGTCCGTGTTGGTCCGCGTTTTAGTCCGTGTTCGTCCGTGGTTCCCGCAGCACTTTTCGGAACCCCGCGATGATGTCGTCCTCGTCCTTCTCGGTAAGGCAAGACGGAATCGCCAGCAAGACGCTTCTCGAGAACAGGTCATCTGCGACCGGACAGCTTCCCTTGGCGTACTGACCGCCCAACCCCGTGTTTGCTGGCAGGCTCCAGGGAAATCCACGGCCATCCACGCTCGTTCGGCCGACAAGGCTGGGGATGTTGTAGTACAGGTGAAGTCCCCACTGGGTCATGAGGACGTTCGAGATCCCCTGGGGCCACGTGACCAGGCCTTCAGCCCGCAAGGCGGCATTGACCCGGGCGGCCGTCGCCTGATCACGGTAAGTTGTTATCAGGAAGCAGCCCGTATCTCCAGCCGGATCGACAATGGTGCGCAGTTGAACCTGAGGGAATTCTGCTAAGGCGGCACGTATCCTGTACTTGCTGGCCCGCATGCGCCCGATGATGGCCGGAAGCTTCCGCAGCTGAACCCGCAGCACCGCGGCTCGCAGCTCGTCCAGGCGGTACCCCCTGCCCCAAAGACACAACTCCGGGTCCTCGAACTGGAGGCGCCCGTTCTCATCCCGCGCGTATCCCAAGTCATGGCATGCAAATGCCCGACGGTACAGACGAACGTCGTTCGTGACCACGCAACCGCCTTCACCGGCCGTCATGTTCTTGTTCATCTGAAAGCTGAAGATCGCCATGTTCCCGAAGGTGCCCACGCTCTGGCCATTAATTCTTCCCCCCGCACACTGCGCACAGTCTTCGAGCAGGAAGACGCCTTTGTCCCGGGTGATATCCCGCACAGCCGACGCGTTACCCGGAGCACCACTCATATGGATCAGGACGACGCCGGCAGTCTTGTCCGTGATGTACTGACCGAGCTTCGAGGGATCGAGGCAAAATGAGCTGTCGATGTCAGCAAGCACCGGGATCCCGCCGTTGTTGACGACGGCAGAAGCAACGGCCACCCAGAGATAAGCCGGGATGATCACTTCCTTACCCGGGCCGACCCCCAGCGCGCCCAGGGCTACGTGCAGCGCTCCTGTGCCGCTGCTGACGGCGAGGGCGTGCCTGACCCCGATGAATTTCGCGAAATCCGCCTCAAACTGCTCAACCTGCTTCTGCGGCTCTATGCCGTAGTAGCGAAAGAGCGACCGCGACCGAAGCACTTGCACAACGGCCTCGACCTCCTCTTCGTCCATGTGGTGCACCCCAGGGAACTCGAGAGGTAACGGCGCGGTGCGGACGGGCTGGCCTCCGTCGATGGCCAGGCTCGATTCCGGTGAGACTGTTTTGTTATCGGACATGGTTGATTCCTGCTGTAGGAAAGGCATTGATCACGAAGACACGGGGAACACGATTGCGTAATAGAAAACCTGCGACAGCCGAAAGTTCGGAGTGCCAGGCACTCCGTTGCCCTATCGCTCTTGCCTCTTATTCCGCAATCCGCAATCCGCATTCCGAAATCAGGCGACAACTGCTTTCTGCCGCGCCCGGTCCCATTTCAGGTAGGCGCGCTTTCGGTACGACTCGACCCCCATCATTGTGACCACGACTCCGTAGTACCCGAGGTCAGCGTCGCAACGCAGCTTCTCGTCTTTGCGAATGGCTGCCTGGAGGTTGCGATGGTGCAGGGTCACGTCCTCGGCGCCCTTCTTTTGGTAGGTGATTCGTCCCTGTTCGTCTTTGGCGCCGGCGGCCGGTGTGATGACGTCCTCTTTGCTGGTCTGTTGCGGCGTGATGACAAAGCCTGTCCGGTTGAATTCGAGGGTGGCTTTGTGTCCGCGAATGACGTGATCCACGGGTGTGTCGTTCGCCATCGACGAGACCAGGGAAACAGTTGGCCCGCCCGGATAATCGCACAGCATGTTGAAGGTGTCAGGGATTTCGGCGACGCTGTCGACGAAATTGAACTTCCCGCCCGTTCCGACGACATACTCGGGAAACGTCAACGCTGCCGCCTTCAAAATGCGCGTTACGCGGTGGATGAACAAGTCCGTGGCGATTCCGCCCGAGTAATCCCAGTAACGCCGCCACTGAAAATAGCGCCGAGGATCCCACGGACGCTTGGGTGCCGGCCCCAGCCAGGCTTCCCAATCCAGGTTGACCCCGGGTTTAGCCTCCGTGTCCATCTCATAGGCCCAGAAATCGCCGACGTAGTTGCGCGAGTAGTCAATCTGGGCCATGACAACTTTGCCCAGAGCCCCTTGCTTAATGTAGTCGTTGGCCACTTCGTATGATTCGTCGGACATGCCCTGTACGCCCACCTGAAGCTTCAGCTTACCCGCCTTCACCTTGGCCACGACGTCTTTTGCCTGATCGATCGTGTGGGTCAACGGCTTCTCGACGTAGACATGCTTGCCGGCATCCAGGGCATCCAGTGCCATTCGATGGTGCCAATGCTCGGGAGTGGCAATCAGGACGTAGTCGATGTCCTTTTGCCCAAGGAGTTCCTGATACGTCTTGTACGGCTTTCCCCCGGTCTTGGCCGCTGCCGCATCCAGCCGCTTCGTGTAAACGTCGCAGACACCGACGATATCTATGTTGTCGGAGGCCTTCATCTTCAGGAGGGCATCCATGTGGCCGTTCGCCATGCCACCGCAGCCGATCACACCGATCCGCAACCGTTCGTTCGCGCCCTGAATTGCCCCGTAGCTTCTCGCCGTCCACAACGACGCAGCGCCCGCCCCAACCACAACCTGTCCCAAAAACCGACGTCGATTCATTTCTGGCTCCTTCTGGATACAAGTCACTAGTTCAGGATCTTCTCTCTGCGCCATGATACTCCAGTTCAGGAGCTAACGAGCCAGCCAGCCACCGTCGACCGCCAAAATATGGCCATTGACGTAATCGGATGCGCCGGAGGCGAGAAAGACCACCGCGCCCCTCAAATCCGAATTCTCTCCCCAACGGGCGGCCGGGATTCGGTCCAGTATGGTGGCGCTGCGCGCCGGGTCCGCCCGGAGCGGCGCCGTGTTGTCGGTCGCCATGTAGCCGGGCGCGATGGCGTTCACGTTGATCCGGCACTTGGCCCACTCACAGGCCAGAGCACGGGTGACGCCAGCCACTGCACTCTTGCTCGCCGTATAAGCGGGGACCAGAACTCCGCCCTGGAAAGACAACATGGAGGCGATATTGATGATCTTCCCGCCGTTGCCCTGCTGAAGGAAGACTCGCGCGACCGCCTGTGAAAGGAAAAAGACCGCACGCAAATTTACCTGGATGATGTCATCCCAGTCTTTCTCCGAGAAATCAACGGCCGGTGTCCGCCGGATGATGCCTGCATTGTTGACCAGGATGTCGATCCGTCCCATTGCCGATTGCGCCTTGTTCGCGACATCCACCACGACTCCGGGCGCACCGAGGTCCACCTGAAGGCCTAGAAAGCGCTTCTTCTTTTTTTCGATCGCGACACGTGTTTCGGTAAGATCCACCAGGTCGACGCCGACGATGTCGGCGCCTGCTTCGGCCAGCGCCTCCGCCATCGCAAAGCCCAGCCCATTCGAGCGTCCGCAACCAGTCACCACAGCCACTTTCCCGTCCAGACGAAACTGCTCGAGTACGTTCATAGTCGCCCCATTTCTTATTGTGGAATTGTCCGTTTCACTGCTGCGCGAAATGTTAAGAACCAGAGAACGGAAAGTCAAGGAGAGCGCGATTTGCTTGGACCGGTTGGCGAGGAGGCCGGTTAAAAGTTGCTGACGTCTGCGTGGGCAGTTGTTGTAGCATCCTGCCATGAGTTTTGAAAAGATCACTCGCAGAAATTGGCTCGTGTACAGCTCGTCTTGTCTGTTTACCGCTTCGATGCTCGGGCAAAAAGGGCCCGGGCCTGACTTTCGGACGTTCGACAAGATCGACGCTCACCTGCATGTCCGGTCATCTGGCCCGGAGTTCCTGAACCAGGTCGCAGCCGACCGCTTTAAAGCGATCGTGATTGCCGTGGACAGCCAGCCGGTCCCGCCACAACTGGAGTTCATCAGGAAGCAACAGCGCCTTCATCCCAATCGTTTCCGCTTCGTTACGACATTCCCGATAAGCGGATCGGACGAGCCGGACTGGACACAAAAGACAATCAAGCTCCTGCAAACCTCTTTCAGAGAGGGCGCCATAGGCGTCAAGGTCTGGAAGAACATCGGAATGGAGTTTCGCGACAAAACGGGCCGGTTCGTCATGATCGACGATCCCCGGTTTGACCCGATTTTCGATTACATAGCCAGCGAGGGAAAAACGCTGACTGCACATATCGGTGAACCAAAGGACTGCTGGCTGCCTCTTGACCGGATGCTCTCGGAAAGTAACCGGCGGTATTATGGCGCACATCCGCAGTACCACATGTACTTGCATCCCGAATATCCCCCCTACGAGGCCCATATTCGGGCGGTTGAGCAGGTGCTTTCCAGGCATCCAAAACTCCGTTATGTAGGGGCGCACCTGGCCAGCCTTGAATGGAGCGTCGCGGAACTGGCCAAGCGGCTTGATCGGTTTCCGAATCTCGCTGTGGACCTCGCCGCACGGGTGGACGATCTGCAGCTTCTGGATCCGAAGGCAGTGAAGGAGTTCTTAATGAAATACCAGGACCGGGTGCTGTATGCAACCGACTTGGAGATGAACGAAGGCCAGGATCCGAAGGCGGTATGCGCGCGGTTGCGTGCCAGGTGGACAGAGGATTGGAAATACTTCGCAACATCCGAAGAGGCTCGCGTCGGGTCCACAGAGACGCGCGTGCGAGGCTTGGCCTTGCCTGGCGCGGTGCTCCACAAGATCTACCGCACAAACGCCCTGACTTGGTACCCAGGGATCTAGCGGAAAGACCAGGGGCAAAGGGGCAAAGGGGCAAAGGGGCAGAGGGGCAAAGCGCACAAAAGTGTCAACAAAGTGATTTTGCCTTACCCCTTTATCCCTTTGCCCCTTTGCCCCTTCCGAGGTTGCCGAATCAGTTAAGTTTATTTGTATATAGAGAGTGGCAAATCGTGCTACACTCGCTATATGAATGAGCTGCAGGAACTGCTGCGGGAGAAGAAGACCGAACTGATCAGGTTGCAGGCTCAGGTGGATTTACTGGAGACTCTGTTGCGCCACGGCATGCCCGAGGCCGACCTGACCGAGCAGAAAAGCCCGGAGAGTCCCCGTGCAGGGGCAGCCCGCTCTCGAAAGAAGGCGGGGATTTCGATTCCCGATGCTGTCGAACAGACGCTCCGGGAAAGCGGAGAGCCACTGCATGTCAAGGAGTTGGCCGAGCGGATCAAGACGGTAGGCGTTTACGTCAGTCCGAGTGCGGTGACGACGGCTTTGCAGCGCTACATACAACTCGGTCGTCGCTTCAAGCGGGTCGCGCCCAACACTTTTGCGCTGGTTGGATAGGCAAGGAAGCCCCAGCTTTTGGCTGACTTTTCCACGACCTCAGATCCCGGTGTATCGGTCTGTCCGGCGGGAGATTGCTGCCTCAATGGTCCTGCCCGCCCCGGGGAGCAGAGGGTTAGGATTCAGGCGTTTTTGAGCGCCGTTGCCCGGGACAAGCGGCTTCGACCCCATCTGCAGGCTGTCAAGTCCCTGTTCTTCGCGGTCTTTGTGTAGCTCCCCGCCGCTCAAGTGGAACATTGAGACCATCCGCTTCATTTCGTCCGCTTCCTGGTTTAACTCGAAAGCTGCGCTGGCGCACTCCTCGGCGCTCGCCGCGGTCTGCTGGGTTACCTGGTTGATCTGCTCGACCGCGGTGTTCACCTGATGC
Source organism: uncultured Acidobacteriota bacterium (assembly GCA_964421755.1). Taxonomy (GTDB): domain Bacteria; phylum Acidobacteriota; class UBA6911; order RPQK01; family RPQK01; genus CAVUUN01. The sequence goes on along the minus strand of CAYQYP010000204.1, from coordinate 14,235 downwards.
AGGCCGAGGCTCTGCTGTTCGGATGCGGCCGCAATCTCGGCGAGCGCGTTTCGCATGGCGGTCACCTGGCCGGCGATCTGGGAGAGGCTCCCGACCACGTCGTGATTGATGGTGACGCCCGCCTCCGCGTTCCTTACCGACTCCTCGATCAGGTTCGACGTGCTCCTTGCCGCGTCGGCGCTGCGCATGGCCAGGTTACGCACTTCTTCCGCCACGACCGAGAACCCGCGACCCGCGTCGCCAGCCCGGGCCGCCTCAACGGCGGCATTCAGGGCGAGCAGGTTGGTCTGAAACGCAATTTCATTGATTGTTTTTACAATCTTTGCGGTTGAATCGGAGGAAGCCTTGATCCGAGCGATGGCGTCCGACAGCCGTTTCATGTCCGCCATTCCGTGGTCTACGCTCGTCTGGGCTTCGGCTGAGAGCCGGTGAGCTTCTTTGGCGCTTGATTCGTTCTGCGTGGTTGTGGCTGCCATCTCCTGGAGGTTGCTCGACACCTCCTGCAGGGTGCTGGCCTGACGCCCGGCGCCCTCCGACAGCGAGCGACTGCTTCCGGTGATCTGGCTGGACGCGGACGCAACCTGCTCGGCCCCTGCAACCACCAGTTGGAGCGCCTTGTCCAGGTTGTCAACAGCGGTATTCATCGCCACTGTCATCGTGACCAACTCACCCTTGTAGCTTCCGGCTACGCGAGCGGTCAGATCCTTTGCGGCAACACGCTCCAGCACGGAGGACGCCTCGTTGATGGGACCGATGACCGCGCTCATCGTGTTGTTTACACCGCTGATGATCTCGGCAAACTCGCCGCCGTGGCGGGATACATCGGCGCGATAGCCGAGTCGTCCTTCCACTGCGGCGGACGCGAGCAACCGGATCTCGCCGACCATTGACTGTATCTTTTCTTTCATCCGGACCATGGCGTTGCCCAGAACATCGTCGTCGGCCATAGTCCTCACCTCGGCACTCAGGTCTCCCTGCGAGAAACGGTTGGCCGCAACAGCCCGTTCGCGTTGAATCCGAATCATTTCCCGCAGCGATTCCGCCAGATTTCCCACCTCGTCCTGGGAGTTGACATCGATCGAAACATCGATCTTGCCCGAGGTAACGTGCCGTGCCGCGACCGATAGGCGTTGAATGGCCTGGACAACCTTGCCGACGGTCAAAAGTGTGATCAGCATGGTGAGTCCAAAGGCAGCTACGGCGATCAGAAGGTTACGCCTGGCGTTTTGGGTACTGGCCGCCTCCAGATATCCCTTGGAAAATTCGATCTCCAGATACCCCACGGTCTTTCGATCGGCGTCCCGCATCGGCGTCCAGGCCAGCAACCGGTCGCCCTGATCTTCGAGCAACATCCTCTCGACCGGCCCGAGAACGGCCTTCTGCGCCTCACCCTTCAGCCCGTCGACGTATTTCATCTGGTCGTCGAAAATCCGCACCGTGGAGATGGCTTCTTCATTCTCCCGACCGTTTAGCAGCGAAAGCGTTTGCTTGAGAGCGGCACCATCGTCGACGATGATGGTCTGCATACCCAGGGCCAGGTTATCGGCGAGCAGATTGGTTATGAACTCGGCGTTTTTGAGCAGGATGGCGTTTCCCATCACCTTTGACTGGTAGGGCGTGTAAAAGGCCAGCAACAGACTGAAGACCACCCCAATGCCGATTACGATCGAGAGGATTTTGACTCGAATAGATGAGAGGTTCATTGTCTTGTTACCTGTGGCCCATAGTCAGTTGGAGCGCCAAGTCTTACTTGGCCACGCTCGCCACCTTGAGAGTCGCCGGGTTGATGTCCACGCCTTCGAGCAACGCCCCCGACATGTTCATCGTGATCTGCGCTTTGCCGTCCGGAGTCTGGTAAACCGTCAGAGTGACTCCCTTGGAAATCAGTCTGTCGCTCCTGGCCATGCTCAGGACCTTCTGTGTGCGGGTATAGGCGATAGCCGCCTCGACCTTGTCTCTGCCGCCTATGAAAAGGACATCCGGCTTTTCCGTCGGGAGCTCCGAGCCTGAAAGAACTCGGGCCACTTTCATGGAACCAACGGTCGTGTTAACACTCGCCTGGAACGCCTTGGCGACGTTCGCGTCATCGAGCACGAACACTGTGATGCCCTCCGGCTTCCCGCTGAACTGCTTCTGCATGCTGAGAACCTTCAGGCCAACCGACACCACGATGTTCGGCATCGCGTCGTCGGCGAAAACACGATTCGCCGTCAATCCGGCCAGAGAGATAAGGACACCGACACCAGAGGTCATCCAGAATCGACGGTTGCGAATTCGACTCATAACCTTCCTTCAGGGCAGACAACTCCCAAGCCGCCTCTGCACAAATGCGGAAGTATAGCGTCTATAAGGCCAACCGACAACCGAATTGCAGCTGCCTGGGGCCTCCCAACTGACCGGTTCCGGGTGCAAACATCGGTGTAGTGAAAGCAATGGCCGGTTACCATTAGGACGTGCGGCCGGCCGGCAGATTTCGGGGACCTCAGGCTGGTTCGCGGGACGAACAATGGCCCTCCCAGCCTGCCCTCGCGACGCCTCTGGTTCCCGAAATCCCGCGGTTTTTTGGCATATACAAAAAAATTTGCGAACGCATTTGTGGGCGCACTAATCTCAAGACATGCATTCGCAAACATCGAGAACTCGCAGCACGTTTGACCCCAGAGTCAGCTACGTAATTCGCCGAATCTGCCAGAATGCGACCTCAAAGATCCTGCTGTCTGATCTCGCTCAGGAGGCTCGTCTTACCCCAAGCCACTTGCAGCACCTCTTCCGCAAAAACGTCGGACGATCGGTCAAGAACCTGGTGGGGGAGCTCCGGCTCATACAGGCGGAACGTCTATTGAAACACTCCGACCTCACGGTCGCAGAAATTGCCAGGCGAGTCGGGTTCGAGGACCGCTCGAATTTTCACCGCTCTTTCAAAAAACAGTTCGGCGTCACGCCGCAATCGGTTCGCCTTGATCTTCGACTTGCCGGACCGTTTTCGACGCGGGACAATGGCCGAAGCAGATTCGGCGGCAATAACGGAAATGGCAGCCAGCCGGTGCCTTCATTGATTCGACTGCTGCAGGAAAAAAGGACCCGGCTCCTTCACCTCGAAGGGCAGGTGGAGCTCCTCGAGGGACTCCTTGAGAAGCCGCCCCGGGTCGGCGTTAACGGCCAGCTCCGGCGCTCTCGGGACCACAGTTGAAGATGCCGTGGGGCGGGGCCGCAGGGCCTTCAGTCGGATCCCGCCTGGTTTCGATCGCTTGATTTTTCGTACTACGAAATGCGGGATCCGGCAACTTTCCCCGGGTCTTTGCTGGTCGGCTCGCAACCGGACAGGAGAATAGCCGTTCCCCCACGGCTAGTGCCGGTGTTTGGTTTCCCCTCGCTGCGCGTCAAGTGCCGTAAATTCAGTGGTTTTAACTCTGCGATTGAGAGCTGGCTGCTCATCTGCGAACCTCATTTCACCCGGCTTTTCTTTTTCGAAGTGCGAAATAGAGCCCTTGGTTCGAAAAACTCCTTCTCCTGTTTCGCCAGTTCCACTAGACTTCGCTCGTCTCGGAGGTGCATCCCAGAGGAGGTCCCCTATGCGAATGCGTTTGCTGGGTCTCATCGTCCTGCTTACCGTCGGTTTGGCCGTGGCTCAAACCGACAGGTCCGTCTTGAGGGGGACGGTCACTGATCAATCCGGAGGAGTAGTTCCGGGGGCAGAGATCGTCGTAATCGACCAGGCAACCAGTCTCGAGGTTCGGAAGCTGATAACCGACACCTACGGCAACTTCGAGGTGCCTGATCTGAAGCCGGGGTTTTACCGGGTTAAAGTTGACTTGACCGGGTTCCGCTCCTTTGTGGCCGAGGACGTCAAAGTAGACGCCGGCCAGGTCCGCCGTCTCGATGTAGGGCTTCAGGTCGGTATGCAGTCCGAAACGGTCACGGTGACGACCGGAGCGGCCGCCATCAACACCGAAACCGGCACCATCTCCGGCGAGCTGGAAGCCAAGAAGTTCCTCGACAGGCCTCTGGTGGATGTCTATCCCTCGCCGCTGGCCTTGATGACAACCATGCCCGGAATCCAGGGAAACGGCTGGAACCTTGTCATGTCGGGTATCTCGGACCGTAACAAGCAGACTTGGGCAATGGATGGGGTTGCCAACGACACCGCCGGCGACCAGAACGACAACCCGGCCTTCTTTGAGACGGTACAAGTGACGCCGGTCAACGGGGGTGCCGACAGCGCCCGGGCGGCCAATTTCAACATGATCTCGAAGCGCGGTGCCGACACCTGGCACGCCGCCGCTTATTACAAGCATGAGAACTCGGCCATGAACGGCAGAGAATACTTCTCAAAAACCAAGACACCTTACATCCTGCACGAGTGGGAAGGCGAAGTGAGCGGCCCTATCATCAAGGACCGGACCTTCTTCTTCTTCGCCTGGTTCCACCAGTCGATCCCGCTCGGTTCCTGGGTCAACCGCAGCGTGCCGACGAGGAAGATGCGCCAAGGCGACTTTTCCCAGTTCACCAAGGCGATCAAAGATCCCCTCACGGGTCAGAATTTCCCCAACAACATCATCCCGGCCAGCCGCTTCAGCCAAGTCTCGGCAAAAGTGCTGGATCTTTACATTCCCGAGCCGAACCAGGGCGACGCAAATCTGATGACGAACAACCTCGGCTGGTTGTTCCCGTACAATTCGGACCTTTACAAGGGCGATTGGCCATACTTCCGGGTCGACCACAAGCTGACCGAGAAGAACAACATCTATGTCCGATGGATGCAACGCAAAACACCTTACGTGCGTCCTTCAAACCTGCCCTTTGCGACCTACACTCAACTGCGTGATCACCGCCAATCGGTTATCTCCGACACGCACGTCTTCACGCCGACGATCATCAACACCTTCACCTTCGGCCGCCAGACCGACATGATGCTTCAGGGCCAGGAGGAGAAAGGCATCAAACCGTTGACAGGCGACGTGGCCGTTGCCGCGATCGGGCTCCAGGGGGTGAACGCGAAGGGTTATCAGACCATGGGCTTCCCCGACATGGCAATCAGCGGCTTGACGAGTGTCGCTGCCGGCGCGGACGGCGGAATCGACAACTTCAAGACCGCCGACAACGGTATCAACACTTTCGTCGACATGGTGAGCTGGGCCAAGGGCAAGCACATGTTCAAGTTTGGCGCCGAGTATCGCTACTTCTGGTGGCGGGGCGGGGGCGTCAGCCGCCAGGTGTACGGCTCGTTTAACTTCAACGGAACGTTTACGGGGAACGGGTTCGCCGACTTCCTGCTCGGAATCCCGTATCAGAGCCAGCGGTTGGATCCGCTGGTCAATCGCCTGCAAACGAACGATCAGCTTGGCTTTTACGTGAATGACTCGTTCAAGGTCTCGCAGAAACTGACAATCGACTGGGGTTTGCGCTGGGACTACTACGGGCTTCCCGAATATGACGACGGGTTGATGTACAACTGGAACTCGGCAACCGGAGATGTGATCGTGTCCGACCTCTCGAAGGTCCACCCGCTGTACCCGAAAACGATCAACGTCGTGACCGGCCAGGTGGTTCCGGACGGCGATATGGGCAACTTCCGCCCACGGATTTCCGCAGCCTACCGCCTGAGTGACAAGATGGTCATCCGCGGTGGTTACGGTGAGTTTACGGAGACCTGGTCTTACAACGCGCGACTGCTCGGCGGCGGGCCGTTCCAGCTTGGCGAGGACTATCGCAACGAAATCAAGAACGGAGTGCCGCTGTTTACCTTTCCGAATCCTTTCCCGACGGACATGTCCACGTCGCGGGTTCCGAGTCAGAACATCCAAGGCTACCCGCTCGAAACTGAGCACGGGGTCATCCGTCAGTTCAATGTGACGGTCGAGCGCGAGCTCGCCGGCGTCGGGCTGCGGGCGTCTTACATCGGCTCGCGCGGCTCCGGATTCAACTACAACTTGAATACCAACAAGCCGCAACCGAGCATGACGACCTTCACTTCGACGATGAGGCCCTTCCCGCAGTTCGTTAACACGACTCAAACGCGTAACGACGGCCTGTGGCACTACGATTCCATGCAGTTGGAAGTCTCGAAGCGGATGGGAGGCCTCACCTTCAACAGCAACTGGACGTGGTCGAACAATATCAACAACTACTCGATCACCGAGAATCCCTACGACGTGACCAACCGGTGGAGTCGGGATGGCGTCAACCGAAAGCACTACTGGGTGACGAGCTTCACCTGGGACGTACCGGTGGGACAGGGGCGGAGATTCCTGACCGATGCACCGGGCGTCGTCGAGCAGATCCTGGGAGGCTGGGGCCTGCAGGGGGTCTCGACTTTCGCGTCCGGCGCCTACTTCTCGCCCTCTTTCAGCGGTTCGGACCCGTCCAATACAGGAACATCGGGCGGGCTGCCCGACCGGGTGGCCGACGGGAACAAGTCCGACGACCAGCAGACGCGCCTGCAGCATTTCGATCCCACCGCGTTTGCTGTTCCGGCCAAGGGAGGTTTCGGGAACAGCGGCACGAACATTCTGCTGGGCGATGGCGTCAACGTTCACCACTTGAGCGTGGCCAAAACGTTCCCGATCACGGAGCGGTTTAAGTTGACGCTCACGGGCGCATTCTCGAACCTGTTCAACCACCCGCATTTCAACAACCCGAACAACAACATCAGCAACCCGGACCCCGGGAAGTTCACCTCGACGGTGGCGAATTACAACCCGGAGAAGCAGAGCTATCGCCAGGTTGATGTCAAGCTTCGGTTGGCGTGGTAGTGAATACTGCGAACGAAGCGCCCTTTTGAATAGGGGGCCCATGGGACCCACAGGATGGATCGGATCCTCCATCCTGTGGGCCCTGTTTTCAGCACCGTAATGCCATTCTCGCGAGATTCCGCCGCCGCCTTTCTGCAATAATGAGCCCGCCATAATGCGTTACCTGTTTCTCTTTGCCCTGTCCATCTTCATTCCCCTGGCTGCAGCCCCGGCCACTCAGACCCGGGTTCAGTTCGTGGAAGTCGCAGCCCAGTCCGGGATCACGTTCAAACATGAGAACGGAGCATCGCCCGGCAAACTCATGCCCGAGACCTTCGGTTCCGGGCTCGCCTGGATCGACTACGACAACGACGGGTGGGTAGACCTTTTCTATGCAAACGGCGCCGATCTAGCGCACCAGAAGAGATCGCCAGGGAACGCGCTCTTTCGAAATCTGGGAAACGGAAGGTTTGAGAACGTATCCGCGAAAACAGGCGTGAGCGGGCGGGGCCGATTTTCCACCGGAGTAGCGGTTGGCGACTACGATAACGACGGCTTCCAGGACCTCTTTGTCACCGGCTACGGAGGCGTCGAGTTATTGCACAACAACCGCATCGGGGCGTTTACGGACGTCACCGATAGGGCGGGCATTGTGGTGAGCGGCTGGAGCAGCAGTGCCGGCTGGTTCGACTACGACCGGGACGGCCACCTCGATCTGTACGTGGTTCGTTATCTCGACTATGACATTACCAAGGACCCGTATTGCGGGTTCAGACGTGAAGGCTACCGGATGTATTGCGACCCGCAACAGTTCGATGGAGTCCCGGACCTGTTGTTTCACAACAACCGGGACGGCACCTTCACCGACGTCTCCCGCGCGAGCGGCGTGGCCAACCGCTCAGGCAAGGGATTGGGGGTTGCGATCGGTGATGCGGACGTGGATGGTTTTCCGGATGTCTTCGTGACCAACGACGGCGTTCGCAACTTCCTCTACCGGAACCAGGGAGACGGGACTTTCGGCGACGTGGCATACGAGGCCGGAGTCGGATTCGATACGAATGGCAAGCCGATGGCCGGCATGGGAACTGAAATCAGGGACTACGACGACGATGGTTTGCCGGACATTTTCCTGACTGCTTTTTCACGCGAGTACAACACTCTGTTCCGGAACCTGGGCAAGCTCCTCTTTGAGGACGTGACGGTGTCCGCAGGTCTGAGTTCAGGGTTTCTCACCCTTGCTTTCGGAACCAAGTTCATAGATTACGACAATGACGGTGATCTCGACATCTTTGCGACCAACGGTCATGTCACCGACAACGTCGGCTTGTATGATCCGGAGTTGTCATATAAACAACCGGACCTGCTATATGAGAATGCGGACGGTTCCTTTACCGATGTCTCGTCCCTGAGTGGACCAGCCTTCAAGACTAAACACGTCGGCCGCGGCGCCGCGACGGCTGATTACGACAATGACGGAGATGTTGACATAGCCATAGCCGATTGTGGGGGGCCGGCACTCCTGATGCGGAACGATGGTGGAAACCGCAACAGCTGGCTAGGCATTCGCCTCAGGGGCGTCGAGAGCAACAGATTCGGAATAGGCGCCAAGGTGCGCGTGACGAGCGGAGGCCGCATGCGATTGCGCGAGATTCAGCCGGGGGGAAGCTATCTGAGCACGAGCGACGTTCGTATCGTCCTCGGCCTGGGTGCGCAGAAAGAGGCTGAGCGGCTCGAGATCGAGTGGCCGGGCGGCAAGAAACAGGTCCTCGAGAAAGTACCCGCCGGCCAGATGCTGCTGCTGGAAGAATCCAACGCGCGGTGATCCGGCTGACCGGCTGACCAGCTGACCCAGCTGACCGGCTGACTGGCTGACGCTCGGAGGTTGGGCGCCGCCAACCGGGCCGAAAAGCAGCGGATTCTGAACAGCGAATCCGCCCTACGACTGAGTGCTCTCGCACGGCGAGCGATTGTAGGGCGGATTCGCTGTTCAGAATCCGCCGCTTTTCGGCCCGGTTGGCAAACCGTTCCCTCCGGTCGCAGCTTGTTCCGAAGGACGGACGTGCATCTTATCGATCTCAAAAGTGTGTTGCGACTTCGCATATGCCCTGAGAATCAGCGGCCGGAAGCGTCGATCGTCGACGCAGATTTGTCCCGATTTGCTTCAAAGCGCATAAAGCGTGTACTGTTATATCAAGTAGTTAACACCGCTACGGCGGAGCGCCGAATAAGCGACACTCAAACGATCAGCCAACAACTAAACGAGTGGGGGGACCCAAATGAGAAGACGCCTTTTCGTCATTTGTCTCGGATTGTCTGTGATTGCCTCGCTGCCCTTGGAGGCTCAATCTCAACGGGCTGCGGGAACTGCGGCACCGAACAAAGGGATTTGGGAACCTGTCAACTTTAGCGGAGATATTGACTTCAATGACGTGTTCTTCGTGAACACCGACACGGGTTGGGTGACGGGCGGACACGCTACCCTGCTGAAGACAACCGATGGAGGAAGCAACTGGAACGTGCAACTCGGGGGAGACCCGCAGTCCCAGGAGCAGGAGATCAGGGATCTCCGCTTCGTCGATGAAACCACCGGCTGGACTACCCAGCGCAGCGGAAGCCGTGCCAGCCTGCTGCATACCACGGACGGCGAAAACTGGGAGCAGGTCGGTACTATCGAATACCACTATGCCGACTATTTCTTCATGTCGAAAACCGACGGGATCTTCGCCCACAACGATCAGCTCTATCGAACGTCCGACAGCGGCGCCAGGTGGACACCGGTGTACACCTGTGCGGTTCGCGCCGAAGTCGACGGCCTGACCCGGGACCTCAAGTGCGAGGTTCAGCGCCTGCATTTCCCCACGCCAGCGGTTGGCTTTGCCTTCGCCTACATCAGCGGTAGCCTGGCTGCAGTCCTGAAAACCGAGGACAGTGGGACCACCTGGAATCTGGCGGGCCTCATGGAAAACGAGAATGCCCGCAACAGCGCCGTTTTCTTCACGGACGAGAACAACGGCGTCATTCGCGCGTACAGCGGCAGGTCTTGGGTCACTTCGGATGGCGGGAAGACCTGGAAAGGGATGATTGCGACCAATCTCGGACGCAATATCCGATTCGCCGACCCGGAAGTCGGATGGTCCTTTGCCGCCCCGTGCATTGGCATGGGATGCGGGAACGGACAACTCAGCTACACGACCGATGGCGGCCGGCGATGGACGTCGCGCTCGTTCGCCTTTCCCGCCCCAGTCAAGGCCTTCAGCCTGCCACGGCGCGACCAGGGGTTTGCGGTTGGCGACCACGGAATGATTTACCGGTACCGCATCGTCCGGGCCACCGAGACTGTTGCCAAATCGATTGCTGCCCCGGCCATGCCTGCTTTTGAAACAGTGCTCGACGATCAGGTCGAGAAGCTCGATGCCCAACTCCAGTCCCTGGAGAAGTTCGTCAAGGAACCGGCAAACGGTGCGACGGCCACTACGACCGCGACTGCGGGCGGTGACGTGGCAACGAACGCCGGCAGTGAACTGCCTCCCGAAATCACCCGACAGGTCAATGCCGCCGAAGCGACTCTGGCGAATGTCGCGACAGAAGCACCTCAATTCGTCAAGAAGTACAAGAACCTCAACCTTCTTCTCGTTGCTCTTCAGATGGCGAGTGAGCTGCCTGCGCACTTGCAGGGTTTCAAGGAGTCGTTTCAAGCCCTTAAAAAAGGGGGCGGGCTTCAAACCGCCGCTGTCGTCTTTCCGGACCTGCGGATGAAATCGCAGAATTTGGTTCAGATGATCCACGGTTTCGTCCAGAAACACTGAACGGCGCAGGGTGCGGAGCAGGGTGCCTGAGCGCCTGAATGAGACCCGTTCTTGGGCGGCTAAGGAGACACAGCATGCGAAGTCGGCGAAGACCTGTGTGGCTCGGTGTTTTTTTCTGCCTGTTTGCAGGACTGGCGACAGTATTGGCGCAACCGGGGATGTTGAAAAGCAAAGTGCAATTGATCGAAGTCCGCCTGGTCCTGGTTGGCCCGGAAGGCATCCCGACTCCCCCCGGGTCGGCGGTAGTGAACATCTCTCGGCTCGCTCTCGGGACTGCCGGTGTCGCATGCGCGAACACGTCGGCAAGCCAGCAGCCGCCGCCAAACACGATCGTAGCCGATTCCAACGGAGGATGCACTTTCCGTTATCAAGCCAACACGGTACTCCACATTTGGGCCCCCGTTGATTCAACCACTGTTACACCGGCAGCGAAGAATAAAGTTCTTCCCCGTTTCACAGTGAACACGGCATTCACGAGCTTTCAGGGATGTGCGCCCCTGCCCGGTTTCCCCAATTCCCCCAGTCAGCCGGAGACTCCCGGCGAAGTGAGTGGACCCGGGGTGGTGAGTGTGCCGGAGGCTTTGCGCCACTGCACCTTGACGGTCCCCCCGAAGGGGCAAGCACAGGTCAAGGCCTTGTTTTCCCGATGACATCCCCGGATCGCTCGCTGGAGGTAAACATGATGATGATATCTGGTTCCCTATGGCGTTGCCTGACCTCATGCGCGCTGATGTGTGTGGCACTAACCCTTTCCACGGCTGAGGCGGATGCGCAGATCACCGGCCGGCCCAAGGTTTCTTCCAGCCCGATGGTCTCGGGTGCGGCTACGAGCTCGGTGGCAGCGGCATTCAAGACGGCACTCGCCAAGCCCGCAGTTCGCAGCGCAGTTCGCGCCGAACTGATCCGCCAGCTTCATGCCCGTCAGCCGTTCGCTCTTGTGAACGGGTACTGGGCAAGCGCGATTGACATCGGCCAGATCTACGTCGCGCCGGCAGTCCGACCGGAGCTGCTTGCCGCGCTTGGCGCCAACGGACCGCAGCTTATCGGGGCGGCGACCGCAGGGACTGAGCGAATAACCATCTTGTTTACACCCGGACGGCTGGGGCCGACTGTCATCGGCACCGGCGTGCGAAACCTCATGGACTCGTTCGCTGCCGGGGCCCTGAAGAACACGATGACCGAGCTGGACTTCGGACGCCAATCAGACAGGGTTGAAAATATTCTATTTGTGACAACCTACGGGCTAGGGGGCATTGGGACCGGGACTCTGGTTGACCTCATCCGCACAGTAATGACTTCCGACGGTAATGCGAACGCCTCGGCGAAGAACACCGATCTTGACGGCGACGGCGTCCCGGATGACCAGGATCAAGACGACGACGGTGATGGCTGGAATGACGACAGCGACCATTATCCGCGAGATGCGTCGAAGCATATCTGTGACTGTGGGCGGCCCGCCGTGTCTTTTACCTCCGGCGTGCGGGCGGAGTTGCTCCCGGAGCTGCTCTCCACATTGAACACGGCGCAAGCTCGACTCGCAACCGCCGTCTCGCTGGGTCCGGTTGCTTCCGGCCAAAGCACCTCGATCGCGGCGACGTTCTAGAGAGGGGTCTCGGTGCGCGGTTTTGGGTTTCAGGCGCCCCGTGGATTTCGCACCTTTTCAGCCAAGAGGCCGAAAAGGTGCGAGAAATGCAGGCTTCCTCAGGGCAGAACCACACGGAGCGAGGCCGTTTGACCTGGCTGCACCGCGCCAAGGTTGACCGCCACGCTCGACCGTGCTCTGGCGGTGTCGAGGGCCGAGAAAACGGCCTTCACCATGCCATCCGTGATCCCGCGGCCGAAAAAAATCCCGCCCCTTCCACTGCAGTCGCAGATGTGTTTGTTGGGGTCGTCCGGAAAATTATCAACCCCTTCGGCGTAGCCGTCACCGTCATCATCATCGTCCTGGTAGTTCGGTTGTCCGTCTCCATCGGGATCGGCGTTCCCGTCGTAGGCCTTCGGGTCAAACGGGGCAGGATTCGGGTGGTGCTCTGACCGCTCCTGCCACCACCACCCCGCAAAGAGCCCAGCTGCCCCGCCAACGAGTCCGACGAGTCCGAGGATTACAATCGCGTCATCCAGACCGACCACACCCGTCATGGTCTTTTGCAGGGCCTCAGCCGCAATGGAAGCAACGATGTCCTTTGCCATGGTTCCCATCGCGATCCTCCCGAGCCGGTCGGGGACAAATAGCAACCCGATTCGCCCGGGGTCGACGGAGGCGCCGTTGACCAAAGTGACGCCGTTTGGGCCAAGATTGCTTACGAGCGCCGCTCGCACGGAGGGAACCGCGTAAACCTGGCCCAGGTCGATCGGCGTCGCCCAGACGCCGGACGCAAAAGCGACCGGGCGGGTCTCACGGAGTTGCCGCAGAATGTCGGCTCTGACGGCGGCGCGCACCGCCGGTTGAGCGAGCACTACCTTGAAAGCGGCCTGGACAGCGGGAAGCGCCGCCAGCGCAGGTTTTGCCGTGACGACTTTCGCAGGAGTTGCGGTTCGCTGCGCATACATGGGCAGCCCGACAGGGACAAGCAGAATTACCAGGATGGTCGAAACTGTAACTCGAAAGGCACACCACGCTCTATTCATATTGAACTCCTCGTGTTGTCGGATGTGGATCAGTATCGGGAGCGTCTGACCGGTCTTCGGTCCTTTGAGCGATTCTAGCACCGGATGTCTGCGAACATCCAGTTTGGAGGCGGACCCGGGGGCGCAGGCGCGGCCTCGACGCGCGCTTTGCGGGGCCGCGCGGTTCCCCGCCCGGCGCGAAGCCAGGCGTTCGGGCGCATGCCGACTCCGCCCCTCCAAAAACCGCCAGGCTTCGTCGACATGCGCCCATCGGAAATTCGGGGACAGTCACCTCTTTTGCCCCGCGTCGTCGGTTGGTGAACAGGAACAGATGACCGGTCAGCGGATCCTGACCGAAGACCGTTTGGACGTCCGCGTAAAGTCCGTTGAAGCACCGGCGCATGTCGACGGGTTGGATGGCCACGAACACGCGGGTGGCGGGGGACAGGCTCAGCACCGGGTCACTCCCAGGAGTCTTGCCAGTTCAGATCCGCTGAGTGCCTCCCGGCACCGAATCCGCAGACCATCCCAGCCCTCGATTTCCATCGCCCAGCCTGCGGGCTCCGCCGTCGGCACGCTGATCTGCACTTCCCGGAAGATCAGAGAGGATGACTGCGATCGGTGCCTGGCCACGTACAGCCAGAAGTCCAGAGTCGAGCGCGGCACTCCTTCCCGAGCGGCGAACGCCTTGCGCGTCAGACCGCTTCTCTGGAATCGCTCCACCATCTCCAGCCGTTCGGCGGCTCTTGTCCGTTGCTGTCCCGGTCTCTTGTTCGCAGCCTCGATTTGCTTCATCGGTCGAGCATAGGCGAGGGCGGCCAAACTCGGCCAGATGCACCCGGCTTACCGCTTACCTCAAAAGGTCGCCGGTCAGCTGACCTCGGGGTTTCTCCACACGATCGCCATGCTCCCGTCGGGCAGGCTCCACTGGCCGACACGCGGCCACGCCCCGGCGGCGATCCTGGCGTAAGCCTCGTCGTTGAAATCCGTGATGTACGAGATGCCCTGTGCTCCGGTCTTCCCGATGACGTAATCGCAAGAATCGAGGACACCCGACCAGTCGGGCCCCAGACCCACGCGAAAAAACGTCA
>CAYQYP010000203.1:0-11464 GCA_964421755.1 uncultured Acidobacteriota bacterium | reverse complement strand
TGGGGCCGGACAGGGAGTAGAGTCGACCCGGTATGAAAAAACAGATTCGGTGGCTGCACGGCGAGATCGAGCAGTGGATGGCTGAAGGCCTCATCACGCTCGGCCAGGCGGAAGGGATCAGGGCCCGCTATAGACAGCCCGAGGGTGGCACTCCTTGGGCGACGATCATTTTTTCGAGCCTGGGTGCGGCCATTCTCGGCCTGGGAATCGTTCTGATGTTTGCCTACAACTGGAACGCGATTCCGAAGTTCGGGAAGCTCGGCATTGTGTTCGGATTGCTCCTGCTGGCCCACGGAGGCGGAGCCTGGCTGTTCCTGCGGGGAGGCCGGTACCGCGGAGTGGGAGAGGCGTTATGCCTCTTGGGCACAGTCCTTTACGGGTCGGGGATCTGGCTGATCGCCCAGATCTACCATATTGACACCCACTATCCGAACGGTTTCCTGGCATGGGCGCTCGGCGCCCTCGCAGCCGCCTGGGCGCTGGCTTCGATACCTCAGGCGATTGCCGCTCTCGCGCTGCTCTCGATCTGGTCCGCGACCGAAACCGTGATGTTCGAGCGCTTCATTCATCTCGGTCCCGTGATGATCGCCGCACTGGTCGCACCTCTGGCGTGGTGGAAACGTTCGCGCCTCCTCATGGCGGCTGCGACAGTCGGTCTTGTCTTTTCCGCCTGTGTCGGCGCTGCGGCCGCTCACGAGGGCACGCATCTGATTTTGGTCTGCTTGCTCTCGCTTGGCGGCCTGTTGTTAGCGCTCGCTCAGCTGGCTCCCAGCATCCCGTCGCTGGCTCCCTTCTCGCGGATCTGGGACCGATCCGGCTGGATCGCCTTCTTCTCGGCTCTCTACTTGCTCACGTTTCCCGGACTGATCGATGAAGTGCTTCCTCTGGGTCTCTCGAAGCACGGCCTCGCCGCCCTTTCGTGGCTGGTTCCACTTGCCGCTGCGTTTCTTGTCTGGACGATCGTCGTGTTGGGGATGACCCGATTTGATCGTCGACTCTCTTTTGATCTGTACCTTGTCCCGCTCGTTCTTGTGGTGACCCTTCTGCTGCTGTTTTTTCGCACAGGGGATTGGCTCGCGACACCCTTCAACCTCGCTTTCCTGACGCTTGCCATTTCACTGATGATGCGAGGCTGCCGGCAGCCAAATGCCAGGCTGACGATAGTCGGTTCAGTGCTCCTGGTCATGCTCGCCACGGCGCGCTACATGGACCTGTTCGACAGCCTGATCGCGCGGGGCGCGGTATTCATACTCGTCGGTGCCGTGATCTTCGGCCAGGGACTCCTTTATACCAGGCGGAAACGCGCCGCCGGAACGGGCTTTGGAGCCGGCGTTCAGGAGGTGTCGCGATGAGGAAAATCGCGGTTGTAGTAGCCATCATCTTTCAGGTCGCGGTCCTCGGCTTCATGGCTGGAGGACGCGAGTACATCGTGCACAACGGACGAACCGTGTATCTTCGAACCGCGCCCGTCGACCCGCGAGACGTGTTCCGAGGCGACTACGTGGCCTTGAGTTACGAGATCAGCTCCATTGAAGATAACTTGCTGCGGGACGAATTGAAAAAAGGAGTCGCCTGGCACGACCGGGGTCTGCCGGTATACGTCGTGCTCACGGAGACCGACGGGGTCGCCCAGGTCTCCTATGCGAGCGACCGCAGACCCGATGGCGGGCTTTTCATCCGAGGACGTCTCGGAGGCCCCCGTTTCCCCGGGATTTGGGTCAAGTACGGGATCGAATCGTTTTATGTCGAGCAGGGTGCCGGGAAGAAACTGGAGCAACTGTTCCCGAAAAGGGGAGAGAAGAGCAGGCTCGAGATGGAAGTGAAGATCGGGAGTGGCGGCGAGGCGGTTTTGATCGGCTATCGCGTCCGGAGGTAATGGACCATGGACTCGAGAGGAGAATCCCGATGTCGAATCTCAACAGGAGAGAAATTCTAACAAGTTCAGTCGCCTTACCGGCGGCTGCCCTACTAGCTCATTCTCAGCGCACTGTATCTGCCGGCCAGCCCCGGGCGCAACTCCCCGACAGCATTCGAGTGGCGATCATCGGGCTGGAAGGACACTACTCGGAGATCCTGGATGCGGCGAAAGTGCACCCACAGGTTAAGGTGACCGCTATCGTCGAACAGGATGACGCGTTACGGAAGCGCATTACCCGGAATCCGCAGCTGAAAGACGCGCGTGTTTACCAGGATCACCGTGAGCTTCTTGCTGAAAAACTGGAAGTGGTGGCCGTTTGCGGCCAGAACGGCCCCCGGGCCTCGATTGTGGAGGCGTGGGCCGAACGTGGGGTCCCGATCATCACCGAGAAACCCCTTTCTCTCTCGCTGGAAGAGTTGAACCGAACTCGGGCGGCTGTCTCTCGGTCTGGCGTGCCCTTGACGATGTTGCTCCCAATGCGGTTCTCCCCTCCTTTTCAAAAGATGAGAGCAATTGTGAGGAGCGGCCAGATAGGGGAGGTCGTTGCCCTCGCTGCGCAGAAGTCCTACAAGCTGGGCCAGAGGCCTGACTGGATGAAGGACCGAAAAAGCTTTGGCGGCACGATCCCCTACATCGGGATCCACATGGTCGACCTGATGATGCATGTCTCAGGCTGTGACTTCACCCAAGCGGCCGCCTTTCATTCCACGGTCGGTTTCCCTGCAATGCGTGAGATGGAAAACAACGCCGCCGTCCTCTTCCGGCTGACCAACCAGGGAACTGCCTCTCTTCGGATCGATTACCTGAGACCCGAAACCGCTCCCACCCACGGGGACGACCGCCTCAGGGTAGCCGGGACGAAAGGCATCATCGAGTACCAGGGCGGAGAGCTCAAACTCGTCACTTCGGCCCACGGCCCAGTTGATGTTGCAGACATGCCGCCCGAGAGGTCTTTGTTCGTCGATTTTCTCGAGTCTCTTTACGGCGGGCCCAAACACGCCCTCTCTCCGGAGGAGATTTTCCGGGTCAACGAAGTCGTGCTGAAAGCTCGTGATGCAGCGGATACCGGGCGCCTGGTCCAGCTATGAC
Organism: uncultured Acidobacteriota bacterium; assembly: GCA_964421755.1. Classification (GTDB taxonomy): domain Bacteria; phylum Acidobacteriota; class UBA6911; order RPQK01; family RPQK01; genus CAVUUN01. The sequence continues at coordinate 8,457 of CAYQYP010000203.1, read as the reverse complement.
TCTTTTTTCGATTGTGAGGTGTGGAGGCTCTGACCCTGATCAATCGCCGGCGGACACGAGGTCGCGTATTGATCTCGAGGAAAGCTTCGGCCTGCGATGAGGAAAATCGCGGTCATAGCAGCCATCATCTTTCACCTTCAGACCCGGCCCCATCGACCGTGTTGCAGGCGACAGTGGGATCAAATATGATGCCTGCCATGTCCAGTACTCGACGAAAGTTCCTGCAGTCAACCGCAGCGTTGGCAGCCGGCGCCCTTGCGGCGCCGGCGGACAGTCCAAACGCCGCGCAGCCAGAATCGGTCCCTGACTCTCAGATCACCGTTCCGAAGGTGAAGTTGAAAGGAGCGGAGATCAGCCGAATCATTCTCGGCGCTAACCCGCTTCTGGGCTTCTCGCATTACAACAACAACTTCAGCGTCATCATGCGGGACTGGTACACCCAGGAGAAAGTGCTGGAGGTCATGAAGCGCTGCGACGCTTTCGGCATTAACGCATTCAATTACGTTCAGATGGGCCGCGGGCGTTCGGACTGGGAACGATACCTTGCCGAGGGCGGCAAGATGCGCCTGATCGCACAGGCTACAATGAACGATCCGGCAGAACTGGTCCAAGCGGTGAAACCCTGGGGTGCCTGGGTGCAGGGCGAGATAACGGACCGTCAATACCGCTCTGGCCAACTCGGCCCCGTACGCGATTACGCGAAGAAGCTGCGCGATCTCGGGGTTTCATTTGTGGGCGTCGCCAGCCACATCCCGGAAGTGCTGATGACTATCGAAGACCAAGGCTGGGATGTGGACTTCTACGCCGGCTCTGCGTACAACATTCGCCGCACGCCCGAGGAGCTGCGCGCTCTCCTGGGTGGCGAAATTCCAGAGATGCAGAGGGACGTTTATCTGCAAGGCGACCCGTCGAGGATGTACAAGTTTTTCCGCCAGACGCCAAAGCCTTGCTGCGCATATAAGATCCTCGCCGCCGGGAGAGTGGAGCGTGTTGAGCAGGCATTCCAACGCGCGTTCGAGAGTATCAAGCCGACGGACTTCGTTTGCGTGGGCGTCTTCCCAAAGACGAAGGACGAAGTGAAGGAGAACGCGTACTTTACGAGCCGCTACGGAACGATTCAGTCCTGAACATCCCCGGGCTTCAGACGGGTCGTAGAGCGGAGCCCTTACCTGCCAGGGCTTGAAGCTCGTTGCTGACCTGGCCCGGGGCTACGCAAAAAGCGCTCCGCCCCGGGCTGTTATGTCTAAGGAGTGAAGTAGTCGTGGGCGGTAAGCAATGACGGCAGATCGCGTCATTCCTGCCGCAATGCCACGATCGGTTCGACCTTCATGGCGCGTCGCGCCGGGAAGCAGCAGGCCGCGGCGGCGACCGCAGTTAGCAACAGGGAGACCGCGGCGAACGTCAACGGATCCGTAGCCGTAACGCCGAACAGGAGACTTGAAACTGCCCGGCCAAGCCACAAAGCGCCCGCCAGCCCGAGGGCCAGACCGGTCAAGCCCAACTTCACACCCTCACTGATAATCATCCGGAAGACGTCTCTGGTCTGCGCGCCCACGGCCATCCGGATTCCGATTTCCTGCGTCCGCGTCGCGACAGAGTACTGGATGAGACCGTAAATCCCAATGGCGGCCATCAGGAGCGCAACTACAGCGAACCCGATCAGGAGTGAGGTCTGGAATCGACGCTGCGCGAGGTAGGTTCCGAGCTGCTGTGCCAATGGCGCCACTCCATAGATCGGCGCATTCTTCTCCACGCGACGCACGGCCGCCCGAAGTGCCCCGGCCATGACCAGCGGGTCGTCCGACGAGGTTCGTATGAAAAGGTCCGCGCTCTGGGGAGGATTCTGCGCGAGCGACTCGAAGATCTGCGGGACCGGTTCGCGCTCCAGTCCCTGCCGCCGCATGTCGGCCACCACGCCTGCCACTGTGTACCACGGGCGGTCAGAATCGCGCGGGCCAGGTTTGAATCTTCTGCCCACTGGGTCGCGCCCGGGCCACAAGCGGCGAGCCATCGCATCGTTGATGATCGCAACCCGCGCCGCACCGGGCCGATCCACGATCGAAAAGAAGCGGCCTCGGAGCAACCGCGTCCCGAGCGTTGTGAAGAAATCCGCGCTGACCTCGGCTCTTTCGAACCGCAGGTGTTCGGAGACCGTTCCGTCATCGCCTTCGACATTGATGACTTGCTCGTTGGTGTCAGCAATGAACAGATCACCGATGATGCCGGCGCTTTCCACACCGGGAACCGCCTGAAGCTGTTCGAGGACACGGTGGTAAAGGTCGGTCCGTTGCGCGGAGGTACTGAAGGTCGTCGGTGTGGAGAGCTCCATCATGAGGACCCGCTCAGGCCTGAATCCCGGATCAATGTTGGTCACGTACCACCAGCTTCGGACGAGCAGACCGGCGCCGACGAGGAGGACGATCGCGAGCGCAAACTCCGCCACCACGAGCGCGCGGCGGATCCTGCGAGTGGCCGCTCCGCCCGAGACGCTTCTGCCACCCTCCTGGCCGGAGGGACGCAAGTCGCGGCGCAACGTTGTCATCGCGGGAGCCAGTCCCACCAGGATTGCCGCCAGAAGAGAGATGCCGAGGGCCCAGCCCAGCACGCGGGGATCGAGGCTCACTTCATTCAGACGCGCCAGGTTGCCCGGCCCGAAGGCACGGATGAGGTGGATGCCTGCTAAGGCGAGCAGTGTGCCAATCAGGCCCGAGACGGCGGCGAGCAGGATGTTTTCGGTGAGCAACTGTCGCACGATCCGTCCAGCACTCGCTCCAAGCGCGGCGCGAACGGCCATCTCGTGCGTGCGGGCGACGCTGCGCGCCAACGAGAGACTTGTGACGTTGGCAGCGGCGATGAGAAACACGCAAAAAACTGTGCCACCGAGCATCCACAAGGCCAATCGCGATTGGGGTCCGACCAGGTAAAGACTCAATGGGACGACGCTAATGCCCCGGTTCCTTTGGGCCGCCGGCAATTGATCGTTGAGGCGGCGGGCGATTGCGCTCATCTCCGCCTGGGCCTGGTCGAACGTCACGACCGGTCGAAGCCGTCCAACGACGAACCACGCTTCTCTACCGCGCACGCTCTGGCGGCTCGCGTGCGGCTCCCACACGTCTGCATCCAGCGCGATTTGGAAATCAGCAGGGAGGATGCCGATGATCTGGTAAGGAACGCCATCGAGCACAAGAGTCGCGCCGAGCGCATCGCGCGAGCCTCCGAAACGCGCTTGCCAGAAGCGATGACCAATCAGGACCAGCCGTCGCCGCTGCTCGGCTTCCTCGGTGGAAAAGCCACGTCCCTGCGCGGGCTGGACTCCGAGGAGTGAAAGCAGGTTGGGAGAAATGCTGGCGCCGACGATCTGTTCCGCCCCGTCTGCTCCCGTCAGCGTCCTGGACACGGCATCGAAGGTGGCCATATCCGCGAAGCTCTGACTTTGACTCCGCCACTGTTCGACATCCCAGAGCGCCGATCTGCCCTCGCGAAGGTTCTGCGTCGGATCCTCGGTCCACAACATCGCCAACTGTTCCGGCGACCGATACGGAAGGGGCCGGAGCAGCACGGCATTCAGCACGCTGAACATGGCGGTATTTGCGCCAATCGCCAGCGCCAGGACGATCACGGCGGGCATCGTAAAGCCCGGGCTTTTGAGAAGTGTCCGCACCGCATACCGTATGTCCTGCGCCAATATTTCAACCGAGGCGAACGCGCGTCGTTCTCGGTATATTTCCTTCATCGATTCTACAGCGCCGAAGCTGCGTAACGCGGCATAGCGCGCCTCGGCCGGATCCATGCCGGCTTCGAGGTTGTCTTCAATCTGCATCTCCAGGTGAAAGCGAACTTCGTCATCGAGCTCGCGTTCCAGTCTTCTGCGAGCGAACAGGCCACGCAGCCGAGCGGCAGTCACACTTGCCCAGCTCATCGCGTTCCTCCATTTAAGTCCCTCGGGTTAAAACCAGGAAGCGTTCAATCGTGGACGACATGCGCCTCCAATCCTCGGTCTCCTTCGCCAGGCGTCTCCGTCCAGCTGGCGTAATGGAGTAAAACCTCGCTTTGCGGTTCTTCTCGGACACTCCCCACTCGGCAACAATCCATCCTTCCTGCTCCATCTGCAGGAGGGCCGGATAAAGAGTGCCCTGGTTGAGCTGCAGCAGGTCCTGGCTGATCTGCTGGATCCGGCGCGAAATGCCGTAACCGTGGATCGGTCCGAACGCCTCCAAGGTCCGCAGAACGAGGAGAACAAGGGTTCCCTGGAGGACGTTCGCCTTATCTTCGCTTTGGCTTTTCATTAGGTAACCTACATGAAAAGTGTATCCGAGGTCCTGTAGGTAGTCAACAGGACAAATTATTCGAAGAGAGACTTCGAGCAGGGCTGGTCCTTCCTTCATCCGGAATCTCACATCAACAGTAGAGTTCCGCAGCTGGCCCCCCTTTTCATTTCCGCGCTGCACTCGTTAAAACTCGAATTTGGAACAGAAGTCACAGAGAGGCGATAATTGAATCCATATCCGTCATTTCGCACAGCCGCAGGAGGTCCCATGGGCATCCGGCCCGATCTAGCCCTGCTACCTATCGTCCTCATGTTCATGGCCCTTCACCAGGACCAGGAAACGGGGAAGATGAACGAACAGAAGACCTTGAAGAACGGGACGTTCATGGCTCAGCTGAACGGCGCCCGAATTCACTACGAAGTCCACGGGAAGGGGCCGGTCCTGATGGTCCTGCCTAATGCCTGGGGGATCAATATTGCTCCCCTGCGCGCCTTCTACCAGCCACTGGAAAGCAATGTGACCCTCGTCTACTTTGATCCCCGGGGAATGGGCCGCTCAGACCCTGTCAAAGTGGATACGGACATGAGCGCCGCCACCGTCCGCAAAGACTTCGACGCGCTCCGCCAACACCTTGGTCTTTCAAAGGTTAATGCGATCGGGTGGTCGAACGGCGCGATGAATCTGGTGGTGCTTGCCAGTGAAAAGCCGGAGACCATTGCAAAAGCAGTCTTCCTGCACGGCATAGCTTCTTTCACCGAGGAAGACAGCAAGGCGGCGAACGTGGCGCATCCGGAGCTGACCAAGGCCTATCAACGCGTCGGCGAAGCGCTCAAACAGAAGGAACTGACCGATCAGCAAAAGAACGAGCGTCTGCGGGAGGTTTGGCTGAACGAGTATGTCTCCGCTTCGACTGCTAATCCGGCGGCGACACGACCGAAAGTGAAACAGTTTCTCGAGGACTGCCCGCTCAGCTGGCGTCATTTCGTTTACTCTCAGAGTGAGTGGCCGAAATTTGACACCCGTGACCGGTTGGCGCGAATCTCTGCCCCCAGTTTGATTCTGGCGGGGGCCAAAGACTCCATCCCAATGGCGAAGGCGGAGGAGATGAAGCGAGGCATCCCGAACTCCAAGCTGGTCGTTTTCGCGAATAGCGGGCATTTCGCGCCGATCGAGGAGCCGGCCGCATTTCAACGGGAAGTCCTGACGTGGCTCGGTGCCCGCTAGAGCGGGACCGTTACCGTAACTGTAGTGCCTCGGCCGGGAGCGCTTTCGACTTCCAGTTTGCCGCCGGCCAACTCCACGCGGTTTTGCACGTCTAGCAGACCAAAACCGTGGGCCGAGCCCAGACACATGGTCTGCCACTTGGAAGCATCAAAACCACAACCCTTGTCGGTGACTTTGAGTCTCAGGTTTTGATCCTCGCGCTCCAGTGTTACATTCGCTGTCTGGACCCCGGCGTGTTTGACGACGTTGAATACCAATTCGCGGGCGACTGGGAACAGCAGGAGGGCGAGATCCAGGGAGCAAGGCTCCGCTTTCGCGGCGGCGAAAACGTCCACTCGGAGGCCGTGCTTCGCGGCGATGAAATCGGCCAACCAGCCCAGGGCCGCGGTCAATCCAAGCTCCTGGAGGACGGGCGGTGAGAGTTCAACTGTGAGAGAACGGGAGGTCTCAATCGCCTGCGTCAGAAGCTCATCGATTTGGTTCAGGTTCTGCTGAACCGCATCGTTCTCCTGGACTCGTCGACGCGTCTCGGTCACGCGAAACTTCGCCGCGACGAGCATTTGCTGCAAGCCGTCGTGAAGTAACTCGGCCAGACGCCGGCGCTCCTTCTGCTCCACCCTGGTCAGTTCCTCGTGGAGTCGCGAAAGCTGAGCGGCCCGCTGCTCAAGCTCGGCCGTACGCTGTGCCACGCGTTCCTCAAGCGTCAGCGTCAACTCCCGCAGATCCTCCTCGGTCTTTTTTCGCTGCGTGATGTCCTGGCAAGTTCCGAATCCTCCCCGCAATGTTCCCTCACCGTCGAACTCCAACTCCGCCTTCTCGCGGATCCACTTGAGCTCGCCTTCGACAATGATGCGGTGCTCGACCTCATAGCGTTCACCTTGAAGGGCGTCCTTCCACTTCTGGTCCACCAGGGCACGGTCTCCGGGATGCACTGCGAACAGGAAGGTCTCATAAGTCAGCGGCGTTCCACGCGGAATGCCGAAGATCCGGTAGCTTTCATCCGACCAGAGCAGCTGGTTTCGGCGAACATCCAGTCGCCAGCTCCCTGTCTGAGCGACGGCCTGGGCATGGTTCAGATCTTCCCGGCTGTGGCGTAGAGCCTGCTCCGCTGCCTTCCGCTCCGTCACGTCAGTGCAGATAGCGCATAGGGCATAGATACGACCTTCCGCATTCCGCAACGGGAATTTCCTGGCGATGTAAGTGTGTTCCCCGTCGGCCTCGGTCTGAGTCTCCTCGAATTCCATTGGCTGTCCCGAGCTCAGCACCTGTCGATCGTTCGCGTCGTACTGAGAGGCCTCAGCCTCAAGAAACAGGTCGAAAACGGTTCGTCCGAGGATCTGATCCTTCGGCAGACCTAATTCCTTTTCCAGATACCGGTTGACCATGAGAAACCGGCCCTCAAGGTCCTTCAGCCAGACGGTCGCATTGGCGTGATCCATCAGATCGCGAAGCCGCTGTTCACTCTCACGTAAGGCTTCTTGAGCTTGTTGCGCCTCAATAAGATCGGTCACCTGACGGGCCAGAACGTCCAGGAGGCGCAGGTTCTGCTCGTCGGGACGGCAAGTCGCTCGATAGTGCGTTGAAAGCACTCCAACGAGGCGGCCGCCTCGGCTGATAAGCGGCGTTGACTGAATGGCCTTGACGCCTGCCTCCAGCATGACGTCCAGTTCAGGTGTACCAGCGAAAATCTGACTTTCCGCAATATTCTCGATGACGACCCGTTCCCTTCGCCTGGCCGCCTCCCCGCAGGCAGCGCGCCCTACTCCAATCGTCGCGAAGAAGTTCAGAAACCGTTGGTCAAAACCGCGGTGGACCATCATTCTGAGCGCGCTGGAAGCCTCGTCGAAGAGTTGAATCTTCCCCATGTCCGCTCCGGTAATATCGATGGCCGTTTCGAGACTCTCCTCGAGCAGGGCCCGGAGGTCGGCCTCCCGGAAGAATTTGGTGCTAATCTGGTGGAGCCGTACCATGGAATTCAGGTCGGCGTCGAGGCGGCGGCGCAGGGCGTCGAGTTCCGCTTCCGTATTCTTGCGCGTAGTAATATCTTCTATAATCCCGGCCGTTCGCACCACCCGCCCGTCAGTGTCTCGGACAGCACCGCCCGTAATCTTTACCCAAATGACTCGACCGTCCTTGCGGAGGTAACGCTTTTCCACGTGGTACGGTGAAGTATTCTTGCCTTCAACGAACGGCATCAGATGGTCCCGGTCCCGCTCGCGGTCATCCGGGTAAGACAGGTCAAGCGGCGTCATGCCGGCGAGGAGTTCCTCCCGGCTGTAGCCCGTGATGTGGCAGAAGCGATCATTGACCGCTACGAACCGGCCGCTGGTATCGAGTTGTGTCGCCCCCACATTGGCGTTCTCAAAGAATGCGTTGAACTGCTCTTCACTCGCGAAGCGGTCACTCGAAGGTAAGGATCGGAGATTGTTCTTTCGTGCTGTCATAGCCTGGTTCACTTCCCGGCGAGATTCTCAGACGAAGGGACTGATCACGGGAGAAGGACGCCAATCGAGCCAACAAATCATCCGGCTGATCTCGCCTCGGCACAACAGAGTAGGTAAATTCTATACGGTCGGCGAACAAGGTGCCAGTCCGGCTGTGTTGTCCGTATTGTCCTCCGGTTTTTGTTGTGGTTCTGCCCCGCGCTTACCGGGCGCCCAACAACGACAGACGTCGCGAATGGTAGCGAGCAGGGCTCCGGCCGGTGCACTCTTGGTGAGGTAATCGTATCTTCGCCGCGACACAAAGTCCGCTTGCTGGTCCGAGCCAAGAAGTAGCGTGTAAGGGGGTTCAACCAAGGCCCGCTGCCTGGAAAAGCACGCTCTGTGACCCTATTCACTCCTGAGCGCCGTGGTTGGATCAAGCGAACTGGCCCGCCGGCCCGGGACAACTGCGGCCAAGGCGGCGAATCCAGCCAGCAACAATGCCGCGGCCGCGAACGCCAGGGGATCAAAAGGCCCTACAC
>CAYQYP010000202.1:0-9574 GCA_964421755.1 uncultured Acidobacteriota bacterium | reverse complement strand
GCTGTCGCCGGTTTCTTCTCCTCTCACCCCAGCCTGAGCGAGCGGCAGAGGAATATCTCGGGGCTGCTGAACACGAGAGATTCCAGAATGGCGTCAGACAGCCTGGCCTTTCGCCGAACCAAGAACGAGCTCGGAGGCGATTTGCTGCGGGGGTGAGCCGGCACCGGGCACGAAGACGCATCCATCCGCTGAGCCTGACTGGAGACCGTAATCGCGATCGTAAGCCGCGCACGACAGAGGGCGTCGAATAAGTTCTTAAGGCCTGAAAGGCCGCCACATAATAGCCCAGGGCGAAGCGTGCTTTTCGCGTAGCCCTGGGTCAACACGGTCTCGACCGCGAAACCCTGTAAGGGCGTAAGATCCTGATAATGTTGCCGTTCTTGCGCCCTTTCAGTGCTTGTCTCCGCCTTTACCCGTAGACCCAGGGCTACGCGAAAAGCACGCTTCGCCCTGGGCTAATATGTGCCGGCCTTTCTGCTTAAGAACTTTCTCGACAGACTCGACAGCCAGAGAAGCGAGCGAGAGTAAGCGGACCACCTGACTCGCTCCACTGCTTCGTGTTTAAATGTCTCGACTTAGCGAATGATTGGTGGTCCGCTTACTCTCGCTTACTGCCGTTCGCTCTCGTGCGCGGCTCCATTCGATCTCGCCCTCCGCACGACATCGGCCTATAACAAGTCCGTCAATACCTGTGGGTCGAACGCACTTCTCCGACCTTATTCAACACCCTCGCAGCGCCTTCCAGCGGAGTAAGCGGGTTCTCGCTGGGCCGGGGCTCGGTTGTGCGCTACTATAGAACCCGCTTACTCCGCTGGAAGGCGCTGCCAGTGCGGGCTCCGACAACCGGCCTGAGAAACTCGGTCTCAGACGGCATCCGCCCTTAACTCACCGAACGGTAAAGGTGACACTATAGATTTCCCGGCCGTTTTTATCAGTATCGTGCATACGAAAATCCCATTGCCCTGCCTTGTCCGGCGCCGTGAAAACCAGCGAACCACGCGCCTGCTTCCTCAGGTACTGGTAAGCAACGTCAAACCGATCGTTCTCGGCTTCACTCCGGTGGGGAGTATCCGAGGGGATGATGCCTATCCAGGCATCATCGGACCACTGGGGAGAGGCGACAAAATGGACTCGTATCGATTCTCCGGTGTCGAAAACGTTTTTTTCAAGGGAGATATGTGGACCCTCCGGCGTGACTGACCCCACGGTAAAGGTCACCGACGCGACCTCTCGGCCATTGGTATCACTGTCGTTCATACGAAAGTCCCACTGGCCCGCCTGGCCAGGGGCCTTGAAAACCAACAGACCGTTTCTTTGCTTCTTCAAGTATTGAAACGCGATATCGTGCTGATCATTCTCGGACTCACTGCCATGGGATACGTTGGCGGGAATCAGGCCAATCCAGGCATTTTCGGGCCACCCCGGCGAGGCGGAGAAGTGCACTCGAATCTCTTCCCCGGGGGTGAACTGATTCTTATCAAGATACAGTTCGTAGAGCGCCGAGTCATCCGATGTGACTGTAAAAGTAATGAAGGTAACCTCGCGGCCGTTACTGTCGCTGTCGTGCATTCGCAGGTCCCACTGGCCGGTTTTCGCAGGTGCTTTGAAAACCATGACCCCCGTGCTTAGCTTGTTCAGTTTCTGAAAAGCCACGTCGTGCTTGTCGTTCTCAAACTCACTGCCGTGAGTGATGTTCGCGGGGATCAGACCAATCCACGCACTCTCATGCCAACCACCTGACGCGGTGAAGTGGACACGAATCTCTTCGCCGGGCGCAAACTTGTTTTTGTCGAGACTCAGCACATAACTCGTGTCCTCCTTTTCGGAGGTCACGGTAAAGGTGACTGAGTCTATCTCCCGGCCATTGTTATCCGTGTCGTGCAAGCGCAAGTCCCACCGCCCCTTTTGGGCGGGCGCTTTGAAAACCAGCACGCCCCGGCTCTGTTTCTTCAGATACTGATAGGCCACATCGTGCTTGTCGTTCTCGGACTCACTCCCGTGGGCGATTCCGGAGGGAATCAAGCCAATCCAAGCGCGGTCGTCCCACTCACTTGATGCCCTGAAAGCCACGCGAATCTCTTCACCAGGCGCAAATCTGTTGTTGTACAGGCGCAACCCATAGCCGGCCGTGTCATCGGTGTCAGCAGCGACGGTAAACGTGACAAACGCCATCTCCCGGCCGTTGCTGTCCGTATCGTGCATGCGCAGATCCCATTGGCCAGGCTTGCTCGGGGCCTTGAAAACCAGTGTCCCTTTGCTTTGCTTCTTCAAGTACTGGTAGGCGATATCATGCCTGTCATTCTCCGATTCGCTGCCATGGCGTATGTCGGCCGGAATCAAGCCAATCCAGGCGCTATCGTGCCATTGCGAAGAGGCGAAGAACTCGACCTGGATTTCTTCGCCGGGGGCGAAGACCTTTTGTTGCAGGCGCAGTTGGTAAGTCTGTGCCAACCCGTGTGCGGTCAGAGCGAAAAGCAGGAGACAGAAGATCATCCCCTGCGGTCTGCGAACGACCGGAGTTACCTGATAGTCCCTCATCTAACCCTCCTGGCAAGGATAAGTGGTTATCGTGGGAGGCCCCCAACACAGTGCAACTTCACCGGGGATTCTAAGGAGAAGCACTTGGAGCGTAAAGGGAATTCCGACACCGGGGCGAAGTGGCCATCACTGATACGCCTTGAACGCGGGCCAGGAGGCTTGCACTGAGAAACGCGGGTTGCGGGCCACGTAGATCGGAATTCGGCGCTGGGGCCGGGTACAATCGGCACAGGTGTGAATCGCCGCTTCGACAACTGAATCGAAGCGACCCTCCAGATCATCCCGCTCCACATAGACTCCGATGTAGGTCTTGACGGAGTCGGAAGGCGGACCCCAGTCGTGGTAACTGTTGTGGGTGGCGAACACCGGCGGAAGACCGAGCTCGGGACCGTACAGTTCAAGAGCGCCCGCCTCGCCGTAGTTCGTGCTGATGATGATCGCGTTCTGCTTTTCCTCGGCCGGGAGGGAATGATAGACGCGAGCGACGTCGGACGCCAGTTCACGCCAACCCAGCCGGTCAGCAATCCACTGGGGCAAGGCTTCGTTCGTCTTCCCGACCTCCACGCTGAACGAGAATCCGATAGCGGACAGGTACTGCTTGAGCGCAGAAGGGGGCAGAAGCGGCGAAAAGACCGGCGCGAAAACCAGACCGCCGGCGATGATCATGATCGTCACGCCGACAGTCAGGTATCTTAACCCCCGACGACGCCCGAGCGTCTCGACAACCACGGCTCCGGCCGCAAAAAGCACCGTGTACATCGCGGCGATTCGGTCCGGGCGACTGGAACCGCCCAGAACCATTGTCAGGACGAGCGCAAGGTAGGTCACGCCGAGGAACCGATACTTGCTGCCCGGCGCCAAAAAAAGCAGATAGACCAACCCGCTGATCCAGAGAGGAAGCGAAAAAGGGTTCGCGAAGAGAACCTGCCCAATAAAGACGTCCAGGGGCCCCGTGGGGATGTTTTTACCGACCATCGCGTTTCGATAGAATTCCAGCGACGGGATACCGTGACCGTATTGCCAGACGAGGTTCGGCAACAGAACCAGGAAGGCCGCGAGCATCCCGGCGAAGAGCCACCGGTTCCACAAAAACCGCCGTGCACGTGTTAACAGCATTCCGGCCCCGAGCGCGACCAGGTACAGGACGATCGTGTGCTTCGTCTCCATTCCCAGTCCGAACAGCAGTCCGATGGCCAGCCAGTATCGTGGATTCTCTTCCTGCACCATCCTGATGACGAGGTAAATTGAAGCAGTCCAGATCAGGATTTCGAACGCGTTCGTCGAGTAGAAACTCCCCATCAGCAGGTAGTCGGGCGCAGCCATTGCAGCGAGTGCGGCCAGGACGACGGCTGAGCGCTTGCCCCCCAGCCGGCTCGCTATCAGGCCGGTGAGGAAAACGTTCGCTGAAATCGCCAGGGCGGAAAAAACCCTCAACGCGGGAACCGATTCACCCAGGATGGCCCGGCTGACGGCCAGCACAAAGACGGCCAACGGAGGATGATCCACGTAACCGAACGCCAGCCGCTTCGAGCATGCTATGTAGTAGAACTCGTCGATGAAATAGCCGTAGTGGGAAAAGGCGGCAGTCAGGATATGATACAGAAAGAGCACCGACGACAGACCGATCAGGATCGTAAGGTCGGTCGTCGAAAGGCGGCATGATTTCGACGGTGTCATCGGCAGGGATTTCCGGACAGGAAGTCTTCCCGCAAAGGGGTGAAAGCGTCAATCAAAACGGTAGGGGTCAGGGTCTTGATGTAATGCTTCACGCTGGACGGCACGTAATAGCTCCCTCCCGGGGTGAGTCGACGGGCCTCTAGACCTTCCATGAACACGTCGATCTCCCCCGAAACGACGTAGCCTATTTGCTCGTGTGGATGGCTATGCCGGGCGGAAGTCACACCGGCTGGAAAACTGAACTGAACCAGCATTAACCCTCCGCCGTAGCTCAAGACCCGCCGCTTGGCACCATCGGGCGTGGTCGTTGGTTCTTCCCGCGAGGCGTCTGCGAATGTCCTGGTGTCCATGCTGCAGCAGTATACCGGCTGGCTCCCGCAAAGGCGACGGAGTCGCGCAGGCAACGAGGTCTTTTCGCAGCCGCGAAAGAAAGCGGGTTGAAAATGTTTAACTGTCAGTCACACATCCCCGGAGGCCATTGCCGAGACACCAACCGGTCACGGAGGGAGGATTTGACCGAGGGTTCCGGGGTTTTCTCACAGCGCTTCTTCTCCCCAGTCGTCGGGCAACACGCTCCGTTTTGGAGTGCGGCGGCAAAAGGAGTCCGACGCTCTTGAAGGACTCCTGACGACGCCGCTTTCCCCATGCGACATCTCGCTTTAGGGCCACTAGGTTTGCCCAGGCTTGTGGCACAGGGGAAAGCGGCGTCGCCAGGAATCCTGGTACGGCACGGATTCCTTCTGCCGCCGCACTCCAGAAAAGAGCATGGTGCCCCGGAGGGCGGTTGGTTGGAGCCACGCAAGGAGCGAGGGTGTCCAAATTGTTCCCCTGGTTGGCACCGCCTTCGACTTGCGCAGGGTCAATCGTGCCAGCCAAACGCATTTCCTGACCTTTTGCAGCACCCTCACAGCGAGGTCTCTCCGGAGCCGCGCGGTTCCCAAAACCAGTTGCTATCGTTTCGCACGAGAACCAGCGGCTAGAGCTTTTCGTACGCGTCGCTGCGGTTTCGACGCCGGGCGAGCTCGCTCGAGTATCTCCTGCCAAGTTCTCCCGCGTGGCCCCGGGCCCAGTCGGTCAGCTTCGTTTTCCCGGCTGGCGGCGAGGATGTCGCAAGCAGTCCGCGCATGAGTCCCGCAATCTCCTCACGCGTCAGGAAAACGTCCCCGACGACTTTGCCGATGACCGACGCGACGAAATATCCGACGTTCGGAGATACGGAGACGATTCGTCTGGGCTTGCCGATGATCTGGCCGATCGTCTCGACCAGTTCGCGGAACGTGAATGTTTCCGGCCCTATCGCGTCAACAATCCTGTTTTCGCCCGATTCTCCTTCCCGGACAGCCAGCTCAGCGAGATCGTCGACAAAAATCGGCTGGAGTCGATACGAGCCGTCACCGAAGACTCCGAAAAGCGGGAACTTGCGGAGTACCCAGGCGATGTTGTTCACGAGGATATCCTCTTTGCCGAACAGGACGGCGGGTCTCAGAATCGAATAAGACAAGCCTGATTCCCGCAGTTCGCGCTCCAAGCGGGCCTTGCCGCGGAAGTATTCGAGGTCGCTGTCCTCCGAGGGATTGGTAATGCTCACATGAACCACGCGTCTTACCCCCGCCTCCCTGGCTGCGGAAAACAGTTTGATCGTATTGTCGACAGCGAGCTGGTGAGTGAAGCCGCCGTGGTTGAAGCGAACCCAGTAGGTGTTGTAAAGAACATCGGTACCGCGCAGCGTCCGGGTCAGGCCCGTGAGGTCATCAAAGTGAAACGGAGACGCAGTGACCCTTCCGCCGAACGGGTTGGCCCGTTTCGGTGAGTTAGTGATCGTGTGAACCGAGTGTCCCCTCTCGAGGAGGCGGGAGGCGATGTACTTTCCCGAATACCCAAAAGCCCCGGTCACAACATGCCGACCCATACGCATTTTCCCTTTGTGACGAAGGCCCTCAATCGAACTCGGAGACCGGCGGGGGTTGCTCCGCCGTCACTCGTCCGGCAGCGATATCGGCCTTGAAATAGTTCTCGCCTTTCACCGGCGACCCGCTGAGCCGCCTCAGCATGGTGATCTGCCCCACGTGCGTGAGCGCGTCGGCGACCGGTCCTTGGAAAAGCTTCTCTGCAGAAAACCCCAACGGCTCGGGCGAGTTGAGCGCGTCGTCGAGCACACGCAGCGCGTCGAAAAACCGACCCACCTCGGCATCCCACGCCTGGGGCGCCGAGTCTTTCCAGATGTGCCGGCCTCCCGTAAGGCAGAGAGCCCAGTCGAGCAGATCCCCAATGTGGGCCAGGATTTCGACCGGGTTTCTTGAGCCGGGACTCACTCGATAAGTGCCGAAGTCAGGGGATGCCCCGACCACGGCCTTGCGGCCGCGATAGGCAAGCGTCGCCAGAGTGTGACGCAGGAACTCTCTCTTGGTATCAGTTGATGCGCTCTCGCCGCGATCTTTGGTCTCCATAGTTGTCTCCTCAAGGTCCAGTCAGAAAAAATCTGCAGAAATCTTCGTACTTTTTCAAGCTCGAGCGTTAGTTATATGTGGAGGATGAGACATGACAGAAAACGCGAAGGATCGGCAGGTCGGGAAAAATGCATTCTGCACTTTCTGCATGGGGGCATTTGATCCGGCCAGAATCGGAGCGCACATCAGGCGTTGCCGGGACAGGGTCGACGATGCCGAATGCATTCAAACCGGGGGAAGTCCGCACCCGATGGCGTTCATTCTCATGATGACCGTGGAAGAGCACCCGGACGCCTGGCTGGTCTTGGAAGCGCACGGCGAAGCGCGCTTTTCGCATCTCGACCGGTTCATTCGGCGGGAGTGGTTCCCGGACTCTGCCGAACCCGGTCAGTTTGTCCGGCCGAGGGCGAAAGAGGATTCAAAGGACGGAAAGGCATCCGAGCCGGATCTGCAGGTCCGGCTGGAGAACGCGCTGTCGGTGAAGGACCGCCTCTGCTATCGGACCAGGCGGAGCAAACAGACGATCGAGACTCGCCTGGAAGTGATCGGATACCTTCCGACTGCCATCATGCACCGGCCTGTGGACGTAGCCGCTTTCCCGCTCCACGGCCGATTAGCGCCAAGACACCCGTTCGACATTCCAGAGGGAGTCGTACTTTAGGAGCGGCGGTGTCTCTCAGAGCCGCTCGGCATCGAGAGTGTTGACTAAGGTGCCGACCGTCCGAGCGGAAACGATATTGCGAGACGTTCAGAACCGCAAACGGAGCGTTGTCTGCGGAGTGCGCGGATCGTCACCGCATGCAACATGTCGCCTAAGTAAGGTCCGGGTAATTGCTTTCGGTGAGAATCCGCGCGCTCCTCGAAAAACGCTGCGCTTGCGGTTCTGAACGTCTCGACAGATTGACCCTTTTTCAAAATCCTCCCGAACTTACCGCTCTCCGCTCAGGATGATTTCCTCAAGCTGATCGAGTCTCCCGTCGATGACCTCCATGTCTGCACCATCTCGCTCGATTGACGTGGAAACATTACTAGGAATTAAGAGAGACGACACAAGAAATTCAATGCCGAAGTCGACAAAGTGCGATAAAATACGCAGCGCCTCTGGGGGGAGGAGAGATCCTATGTGGCTCACTGTTCGCCCGCTCACGCTGCTGGTCCTCGTGACTTTATCTCTTTGTTCCTCGCTTTTCGGTCAGATTCCCTCAAAGGAAAGGGCTGCGCTCGTCGCTATCTACAACTCCACGGGGGGTGAGAACTGGACTCGGAAGGATAACTGGCTGGGCGCTACCGGGACTGAAAGCACCTGGCTCGGCGTGACCGTCGAAGGTGGTCACGTTGTCGAGTTGGACCTGTCCGATAACTCGCTGACGGGTTCCCTCCCGGCGGAAATCGGGGATCTGACCGAGCTCCGGGTGGTGGACCTCCACGGGGTCGTGTGGTGGCCGCCGGCGCCGATCATCGGACGCTGGCCTGCGACCAATGACCTGATCTGGCCGCTCCCCCCTGAGATAGGAAGCCTGAAGAAGTTGGAAGTTCTCGATCTTGGGAACAACTTCATCCCGGACCCCATTCCTCCCGAGATCGGGCTTCTTTCGGGTCTGCGCTACTTGAACCTCGCGAGCAACGCGGTCTCATCACTTCCCCCGGAGTTCCGGGACCTGACCGCCCTGCGCGAACTGGATGTCTCCTATACCGGTATCAGGTCGCTTGCCCCCCTGGAGGGGCACACCGGCCTCGAGATTCTCGAAATTTCGAGTCTCGAGCTGAGCCAGCTCCCTCCGGAAGTGCGCACTCTGACTGGGCTGACGGTGCTTTCGTGTGTCCATAACCGGATTACCACGTTGCCGGATTGGATTGAATCGCTCAGAAACCTCGAGACGCTCGATTTATCGAATAACCGTTTGACAGAGCTGCCGACTGCCATGGGAAGCTTGACCAGTCTGCGGATTTTGAAGCTGGCGGCTAACGATCTGCAGACCCTTCCCGGGTGGATAGGCAACTTGGTTGCTCTTGACGAGCTCAATCTCAACGGGAACTCGCTCAACGCCCTTCCCGAGGAAATCGGCAATCTCCTGGTGTTGCGAGACCTCGGGCTGGCTGATAACCAGCTCGTTTCCTTGCCTGTGCACTTCGCTGACCTCTCGGAAGTGCACACGCTTGACCTGTCCCGTAACGCCTTGACCGAGGTGCCTTCAGCTCTCGCGTCGCTCAGCCGCTTGCAATATCTGTATATGGAACACGGCGAGCTTCAAGGTCCGATTCCTTCGTTCCTGGGCTCGCTTTCTGACCTCCGGGTCCTGCAATTGACAGACAATCAGCTCACTCGAATTCCCCCGGAGATCGGGAATCTGGCTTTGCTCGAAATCCTGGACTTAAGTCGGAATCGACTGGAGGGAGAGATTCCTGCGTCCATCGGGGGACTGAAGAACGTTTTTCAGATGAACCTTGCCGACAACCAACTGTCGGGCCCCATACCGGCGGAAGTCTCCGAACTGGCGAATCTGAAAAACCTGTCGCTCGATCGCAATGACCTGACCGGACCGTTACCGCCAATGGGGAACCTGAAGCAGTTGACCCATCTCGAGATATACGTCAACCGCCTTGAAGGCCCGATTCCTCCGGGCTTCGGTTCTCTCCCAGAACTCCAGACTCTGATCCTTGGTGGAAACCGGCTCGTTGGCGAACTGCCCGCCGACTTTGGCGAGCTGGAGGACGTTTACCTGAACCTGAGCTTTAACGGTCTTTACAACAACGATCCGCAGCTGGACGAGATGCTGACAATCAAGCTCCACGACTGGTGGACCGAGGCCCAGGTCGTCGCCCCGCGCAACTTCACGGTCGCCAGCTCGACGGCTACATCGGCACGCCTGACTTGGACACCGGTCAAGATCATGGATACCGGCTGGCCGATT
>CAYQYP010000201.1:0-5368 GCA_964421755.1 uncultured Acidobacteriota bacterium | reverse complement strand
GTACACGCTGAAAACCAACGGCACAGAGCAGGAGATCCCAGGCTTCATGGGCCGGACGTCCAAGGCGACTGCGAAATGGGACGGCAACATCCTGGTCGTCGACACTGTTTCCCAGTTCGAACGTGAAGGCGAACAGATCACGATCAAGAGTAACGAACGTTGGGAGCTTTCGGCCGATGGCAAGGCGCTGACAATCAACGGCAAGACCACCACACCGATGGGTGACCGGGAAAGCACCCGAGTGTTCGAGAAAAAGTAGACACGGAAAGCTACGGACAACGGCCGGAAGACCACGGATGACACGGACGAATTCACGTCAATTCGTCCGTGTCTTCCGGCCGTTGTCCGTGTCTTCCGTGTCTATTTGGCCGAAACTTCTTTCTGCTCGAATTCCTTCAGGTAATTGAGGAACTTGCGGGCAGTCCGGTCCAGGTTCTCGATCGATCCGCCTCCATCCAGCACCTCGCACATCTCGTAGGCGATGTAGCCCTGATATCCGATGTCGCGCAGGGCGCCGAAGAACGTCTTATAATCGATGATGCCTTCGCCCATCGGGACCGCACGCAGCACGTCGTCGTGCTTGAGGTAGTTGGTCAACTCGTGGGTGTACGTGTACCGCGGTTGCCGAACGTAATCAGCCGCAATCGTGTGGACTATGAACGGCTTCATCTTCAGAACCGACTCGCGGATCTGTTCCGTGCTCAGGCCCTCCAGCGTGGGAGACCAGGCATCCCAACCCGCCTGCACGTTTGGCAGGTTCACTTCCTTCAGCAGCCAGTACATCGCGTCGTGGTGCAGCGCGATGTCGTGGTGATTCTGGACGACCAGAGTCACCCCGTGCTCGGCAGCCTTCTTCCCCGCCAACCGGAGGCCCTCGAGGACCATGGCATACTGCCGATCGTACGGGATCCCCGGACGTTCGTAACCGGTAAAGACCCGGACCATGTCGGTTCCCAGGTCGCGCGCAAGCTTGGCCACCTCGCCGACGTAGGTTGCCTGGATCTCGACGTTCGGTATGCCGGGTTTATCGACGCCTGCGGTGAAATCGGTATAACCGGCCAGCGCGACGAGCTTCAGGCCGAGCTCGGCCATGCGCGCCTTCAGCTTCTTGCGCGCGGCGTCGTCGTAGTCGACCGGGGAGACATGCGGTCGCTTGGCCACCAGCATGACTGAATCGAATCCCAGCTCTTTCGCCTTGACGAGAAATTCGTCAACCGTCAGCTGGGTCTGGCCTCGCCAGACACCTGCGTAACTGACTGAGTGCAAACACGGTTTGACCTTGAAGTCCTTAGGATTCCCGGTCGGCAGTTGTTGCGCCATCAAAACCGGGCCGAATAAGAGCAAAATTGATGCGAGAACGAGGGACGTCCTGAGCCTCATACTACCTCCTGTGTCTATCTCCGCGAGTATAACGCGATTCGTCGAACAGGCGCGAAGAACGGAAATTCCATTAACGTTTAGGTTATGATAAAAGACTCGAGAACTTTAGCTTCGCACTCAGGCGGATGACGCGATTGGGTGCTCAGTACCCGCCCGGTGTCATGGTTCGGCGGTTTTGAACTATCCCAATGGGTAGCATAGTCTTGCGCCTGAGGGTCTCAGACCAAATGAAAAGGCGAGGAAAAACCATGTCCTCACAGTTGGAGCGCCAGAAAAGGCCGAGTCTAAAAGATATCGAACTCAAAAAAGCAGCTACCGGCATTAAGGGACTCGATGAAGTGACGAAAGGCGGGTTGCCTCGCGGCCGACCGACGCTACTATGCGGGAGCGCGGGTTCGGGAAAAACGCTGATTGCCATGGAATTCGTCTTCCGTGGTGCTCGCGACTTCGATGAGCCGGGACTTTTCGTGGCATTCGAGGAAACGTCCGAGGAACTCGCGGCCAATGTGGCTCCCCTGGGATTTGATGTCGGGGAGCTCGTGGCCCAGAAGAAGCTCGTGCTTGATTACATCTATATCGAGCCAAACGAGTACGAAGAAACCGGGGAATATGATCTCGAGGGACTCTTTGTCCGGCTCGGCTGCCTGATCGATTCGGTGGGCGCGAAAAGAGTTGCGATCGATACCCTCGAAGCCCTGTTCGGCGGATTCTCCAACCAGGCGATTCTCCGCGCCGAAATCCGCAGACTGTTTCGTTGGCTGAAACAACGAGACGTCACTGCCATAATAACGGCCGAACGCGGCCCCGAAGGTGCTCTCACACGACATGGCTTGGAGGAATACGTTTCAGACGCGGTAATCGTGCTCGATCACCGTGTGACCGAGCAGGTTGCTACTCGCCGGTTGCGTGTCGTCAAGTACCGGGGTACCCGTCACGGAACGAATGAATATCCGTTCCTGATCGATCAAACCGGCGTGTCTGTCCTGCCGATTACTTCCCTCGGCTTAGAACACCAGGTAAGTTCGGAAAGGATATCAACCGGCGTTCCACGCCTGGACGAGATGCTCTGCGGAGGCTACTACAAGGGCAGCAGCACCCTCATATCGGGCACGGCCGGTACCGGCAAGAGCAGCCTGGCCGCTCACTTTGCGGATTCGTGCTGCAGCCGCGGCGAGCGCTGTCTTTACTTTGCCTTCGAGGAGTCTGTCCCGCAGATAGTCAGGAATATGAAGTCGGTCGGCCTTGACCTCCAGAAATGGCTCGATCAGGGCCTGCTGCAGATTCATGCCTCCCGGCCAAGCTTTTCCGGCCTCGAAATGCACCTGCTTACGATCCACTCCCTGATTGAAGAGGCGCAGCCGGCCGTGGTGGTGCTCGACCCGATTACGAATCTGATGGCGGTGGGCGATCAAGTTGAGGTGAGCGCGATGTTGACCCGACTGATCGACTTCCTGAAGGGCCGCGAAATATCAGCCCTTTTTACCAGTCTTACCCGAGGAGGCGAGAATACGGAGTCGACGGACGTCGGGATCTCTTCTTTGATGGACACCTGGCTGATCATCAACTATCTCGAAAACCGCGGTGAGCGCACTCGAACTCTGCAGGTCCTCAAATCCCGGGGCACTGCCCATTCGAACCAGGTGCGTGAATTTCTCGTCACCGGTGAAGGAGTTCAGCTCCTCGATGTTTACCTGGGGCAGGGAGCCGGCTTGACCGGCTCTGCCCGAGCATCTCAGGAAGCGAAGGAGAAGTCGGACGCCTTATTACGCCAGCAGGAGATCGAGCGACGCAAGCGGGATTTGGAACGCAAGAGAGCCACACTGCAGGCAAAGATTGCGGAACTGCAGGCGGCTTTCGAGGCTGACGAAGAGGAAATCCGCTCCCTCCTCGAAGAGGGACAGCTCCGTCAGGCCGCCGAGCAGAACCACCGAATCCGTAAGTCCGCTTCGAGGAAATCGAAAGAGCCCTAGGAACAACACCAAGGAGCTGAACGAGTCATTAAGGAAGGTAGTCACGCCATGGACCGAGTCCAAAACAATAACGACCCGACATTCGTTGACCCTGATAAAGAGTCTTACAACCTGCGTCTTTATGTGGCCGGACAATCGCCCAAGTGTTTGAAGGCCTTTGCGAACCTCAAGGAGATCTGCGAGACCCATCTGAAAGGAAGGTACCAGATCGAGGTCATTGATCTGCTCGATAACCCTCGGTTAGCAAAGGGCGACCAGATTCTAGCCATCCCCACACTGGTGCGGAAGCTTCCCGAACCGATTCGCAAAATCATTGGAGATCTTTCGAACACCGACCGCGTCCTGGTCGGCCTGGACTTGCGGGCGAGGTGACGAGAGGAATCTCAGGATGGGTGAAATGAGTGAGAAGGATTTCGAGAAACTGGCCGAGGCCGGAAAGACAAGTGGCAAATATGTCCTCCGTCTCTATGTAACCGGTACCACGATCCGGTCCGCACGGGCGATTTCCAACATCAAGGAGATATGCGAGGAGCACCTGAAAGGTCGTTACGACCTCGAGGTCATCGATCTCTACCAGCAACCGGTGCTTGCGGTTGGCGAAAAAATCCTTGCTGCACCGACCCTGATTAAGAAGCTGCCGCCGCCATTGAGGAAGCTAGTCGGCGACATGTCAAACACGGAACGAGTCCTGCTTGGATTAGACATTCAACCGGTAAAGGAGCGTGGTTGATCCCAACGGGGAAACCGAACCAGGGACAAAGTGACGAGGTCAGGGAACTCCGGGAACAGTGCGAAAACCTCCAGAGACAACTCGAAGAGGCAGAGAGTGTCCTGAGCGCCATCCGCAGGGGTGAAGTGGATGCCTTGGTGGTTTCGACTGATCAGGATGACCGGGTATTTACCCTGAGGAATGCCGATCACACCTACCGGGTGATGGTCGAGACGATGCAGGAGGGTGCAGCGACCGCGCTCCCGGACGGAACCATCCTCTACGCCAATAACCGCCTGGCCGAGATGCTTGATTTCCGCCTGGAGCAGCTGATCGGCTCATCCTTCGTTGACCTCCTCGAGCCGGAGGCACGCCCCGTCATGAAGCAGTGGCTCAGTCGCGCGCGATCCGAGATCGCACGCGACGAATTCCACCTTGTCCAAAGCGGTGGAACCATAATACCGGTTCAGATCTCCACGGCGCCACTTGCTCTCGAAGGACTCGAGGCGATCTGCATCGTCGTGACGGATATTTCCGAAACCCGGGCATTTCAACTGATCAACGAACAACTGCAAGGCGAGGTGGAACGGCGTGGCCAGATCAACGAAGAGTTGGAGCAGCGGGTCCGTGAAAGGACTGAGGACCTGCGTCGCCTGGCTGGTCACGCCGAGGCCGTACGCGAGGAGGAAGGAAGGCGCATCGCGCAGGAAATCCACGATCAGATCGGCGGCGCACTGACCGCGCTGAAAATCGACCTGTCACTGATTCGGCGGGCTCTGGGCGACGATCACTCGGATCTCTCCGCGAGATTCGACAGCGTCAACCTCCTGCTCACCGAAATCGTCAAGGATGTCCGCCGGATCTCCAAGGACTTGCGTCCGCCGATAATTGACCAACTGGGCCTCAGCGCGGCGATCCAGCACCACTTGTCCGAGTACGAAGAACGTACCGGGATCAAGTGCAAGCTGGAACTCCACGGCCTTGACCCGGTCAAGTCCGCTGACGCGATCCCCATCTTCCGGATCGTCCAGGAATCGTTGACCAATGTCGCAAAGCACGCCTCGGCCACCGAGGTGGTCGTCCGGACGTACGTTGACAAGAATGAGTATTGCCTCGAGATTTCCGATAACGGGTGCGGCATCCAGCCTAACCACGGCCACGAAGCCACTGTCGGCCTCGTCGGCATGAAAGAACGGGCCGTCCGTATGGGCGGGCGCCTGCGAATTGCCGAGCTTGAATCCGGCGGGACCATCGTGCGCCTGACCATCCCGCTTGACTCCATCCCCATGCGGCAGCCGTTCTATTAGGT
>CAYQYP010000200.1:0-9019 GCA_964421755.1 uncultured Acidobacteriota bacterium | reverse complement strand
CCTTTCAGGGTTGGGAACCACTCCCTGGTCACCCAGGGTAGGCCGCAGACAACGCGGCCAACCCTGGGCTTTGCTACGCGACCCCTTTGGGGTCGAAAACGTACATTCGCCTCGTCTCCCGATTCTTTCACACCTTCTCAGTCGTCAGTCGTCAGTGCTTACTTCTTCTCGTCGACGTCGACGTATTCGGCGTCGATGACGTCTTCCTGCTTGGATTCATCGCCTCCGGTGGGGCCCGACTCCGGCCCGCCGCCGGTAGGACCACCCTGCGGTCCGCCCTGCTGCCCGCCTTGATTCTGCGCGGCCGACTGGTACATCACCTCCGCCAGGCGGTGCGAGGCCTGCGTCAGGCGCTCGACGGCTCCGTTAATGCGGTCGACCCCGCCTTCCTCCATGGCCTTCTTGACGTCAGCGATCGCCTCCTCGATGTTCTTCGCATCCTGATCCCCGACCTTCGCCCGGTTCTCTTTCAGGAGCTTCTCCGTACCGTAGACCAAATTGTCAGCCCGGTTTCGGGCCTCGATTTCTTCCTTGCGCCGCTTATCCTCGTCGGAGTGGGCCTCGGCATCTTTGACCATCTTCTCGATCTCGTTGTCGTTCAAGCCGCTGGAGCCGGTGATCGTGATCTTCTGCTCCTTGCCGGTCCCCATATCCTTCGCGTTGACGTTCAGGATGCCGTTGGCATCGATGTCGAAGGTCACTTCGATCTGCGGGACGCCTCGCGGAGCAGGCGGCAGTCCAACCAAGTGAAACTTGCCGAGCGACTTGTTGTCTCGAGCCATCGGCCGCTCCCCTTGGAGGACGTGAATTTCAACAGACGTCTGGTTGTCCGCTGCCGTCGAAAACGTCTCACTCTTGCGCGTCGGGATCGTCGTGTTGCGCGGGATCAGGACCGTGGATACACCACCCAATGTCTCGATTCCGAGGGACAGCGGAGTGACGTCCAACAAGAGAAGATCTTTCACTTCCCCGCCAAGCACGCCGGCCTGAACCGCCGCCCCGACCGCAACAACCTCGTCCGGGTTTACGCCCCTGTGGGGCTCCTTCTTGAACAGCTCCCGAACCAACTGCTGGACCCGCGGGATGCGCGTGGAACCGCCGACCAGCACCACTTCGTCAATCTGCTCTGGCCCGAGCGCTGCGTCCTTCAGGGCCTGCCGGCACGGTCCCAGAGTCTTCTGCAGGATATCTTCGACAAGCTGCTCGAACTTCGCCCGGGTCAGCCGCATGTTCAGATGCCGCGGACCACTTGCGTCAGCAGTGATGAAGGGCAGGTTGATGTCCGTCTCCTGGACTGTGGACAGCTCCATCTTCGCTTTCTCAGCGGCTTCCTTCAGCCGCTGGAGAGCCATCTTGTCCTTGGACAGGTCAATGCCCTGATCCTTCTTGAATTCTTCGACAATCCAGTCGATCAGGCGTTGATCGATGTTGTCGCCACCCAGGTGAGTGTCGCCGTTGGTCGACTTGACCTCGACCACACCCTCGCCGACTTCGAGAATCGAGATATCAAAAGTGCCGCCGCCGAAGTCGAAAACCGCGATCGTCTCATCCTTCTTTTTATCCAAGCCGTAAGCCAGGGCAGCCGCGGTCGGCTCGTTCACAAGGCGGAGCACCTCGAGGCCTGCAATCTTGCCGGCATCCTTGGTCGCCTGGCGTTGCGAGTCGTTGAAGTACGCGGGAACCGTGATGACCGCCTGGTTGACCTTCTCGCCCAGGTACTCCTCCGCCGCGCTCCTCAGCTTCTGCAGGATCATGGCCGAGATCTCAGGGGGCGAGTACACCTTGCCCGATATATCCACATTAGCGTCGCCGTTCGATGCCCGCACGACCTTGTACGGCACCATCTTGATCTCCTCGCTGACTTCCTCGTACCGGCGACCCATGAAACGCTTGATTGAATAGACCGTATTCTCGGGATTCGTAACCGCCTGCCGTTTCGCCACCTGGCCTACAAGTCGTTCTCCGCTGCGCGTCATCGCCACCACTGAGGGCGTCAGGCGACCTCCTTCGGGGTTGGTAATGACGGTGGGCTCTCCACCTTCCATTACCGCAACCACAGAGTTGGTGGTCCCCAAGTCAATTCCGATAATCTTTGCCATTGAGCTGTCCTCCTAAGAAATGCCTCGAATGATTCCGTTTTTGGCTATGTTTAGCGTAAGGTCAATATAAGATCTGAGTGCCGGACTGTCAAGGCGACCACCGGGGCGGGAAAACGGAGCTGGCAGGAGGAAACAAAGGGACCTCAAGGACCTCAAAGACCTCAAGGACGTCAAGGTCCGTGGACTGACAACTGACAACTGACGAGTGACAACTGACTATGACCACAGACGCCTCTTGGCTTTTTTTCAGTCGTCAGTTGTCAGTCGTCAGTTGACTTGTTGTCCTTGAGGTCCCCGCAGTCCTTGAGGTCGTTTCTACCGTCCAGAGCACCAGGCTATTCCCCGGCGCCTGCGAGCGATCTTCCCCTATAATGATCCAATGCGAAAAAGCGTGGCCCTGCTGGTCGCAGTCATGCTTGTCAGTGGCACCGTTCTGTGGGGCAACGGACGAGAAGCCCGGTATCTGTCATTCACCGCCAAAGGGAAAAGCAATATCTACCTGCGTGATGTCAAAATCGGTGACGTCGAGCTCTTCCTGGATGGTCAACCGGCCAAGGTCTCTTACCTCGGCTACAAGAACGTCGAGACGGCTTTTGTGTTCCTTCTGGAGAACAGCCCACGCACTGCCGAGCATCCGGCAAGCATGCCCCAATGGGGAAGAATCAATAAGATTGACCAGATTCGCTACCAACTGGTCGCCGACTACTTCCGTCAGCTGGTCAAGAACGGGGAGGTGCTCCTCGCCGAGTTTTCCCGCGAAGTTCACCTTCTCCAGGATTTTACGAACGACGACCTGGCGCTCGAGCAGGCGATCAACCGGATGGAGCCGAACTTCACCGAAATCATCAACAATGACATCGGCGTCGGCAAGGCCTTCGCCTTCGGAATCCAGAGGATGCAGAAACGCAACGACCGGCGCAAAGTCATGGTTCTGGTTACAACCACCGTCGATCGGGACTCGTACCGGGACATGGAAGAGTACCAGGAGGTCCTGCGGGCGGCTGACGTCGAATTCTACGTCGTCTGTTTTGCGCCGCGGTTCCCTCCCTCGGCGGCCTCGTTCGAAGAGAAGATGAACCCGTTCTATTTCAGGAACCTGGTCGGTGAAACCGGTGGGAAACTCTATCTTTCGGGCGAGTACGCATTCATCTCGGAGTTCATGGACGATCTAAAAACAAGGCTTGAAAACACTTATACGCTCGGGTTTTACGTGGATGCTCAGAAAGAGCCGGCCGAGCATGAGGTGCGGATCGAAGTACGGAATTCGAAAGTTGACGTCACGCACCGCAAGAAGCTTGTCTACTGACCGGCTGACAGGCAGAACGACTAACCACCGAAGCTCAAACCGACGATCCTTCAACCCTGCAGTGGTCAATCCTCTGGTCAGTCTTCACGGGCCGACTGTCCGCCCCCGACACATTCGAATCCCGGATTCGAACACCGCCCCCAGCTTCGGCCTTGGCTCTGGCCGTGGCGTTAGATATCAGCTACTTGAGACCATCCTGAACTTGGCATGCGTTTTGCTTTACAGGGGGAGATATGGACATTCGTCGACCAGCAACGAGCCAAAACCAAACGCCGAACCGAGAGCCAAACAGATTAAAGGTCAGCCTCTGACGGTGAATCGGGGCCAAACTTATGCGAGACATACTTCAAAACGTACGCTTCACTTTCCGTCAACTTGTCAAGAGCCCCGGTTTCACGGCTGTAGCCGTCCTCTCTCTCGGCCTGGGGATCGGCGCGGGCGTTGCCGTCTTTTCGCTCGTGAACGCCATCCTGCTGAGGTCGCTGCCGGTGCCTAATCCTCAGGAATTGCGTGTGTTGAAGTGGACCGGCACCGACGTCCGAATGACTTCCTATGCCGGTGGCGCGGGGCAGGAGGGAAACAGGTGGGTAGACGCTGATTCGGTTTCGCCGCCGACGTTCTTCAAGCTGCGTGAGCAGGGGGCGGGGCAGGCGGATATCTTTGGGTTTTCCCCTCTTGACGACGTCATTGCGCGAGCCCGGGGGGAAGCGTTCGCTGCCAGCGGGACCATCGTATCCGACAACTTCTTCTCTGGCGTAGGCGTCCGACCGCTCGTCGGCCGACTGCTCACTCCTGGTGAAGACTATTCCGGCGCCATGAATGTGGTCATCAGCCATGAGCTTTGGGAAAAGCAGTTTGCTCTGGATCCGGCCGCGCTCGGGCAGACGCTTACGCTGAACCGCGTCGGGTTCACGGTGGTCGGCGTGCTTCCTCGGGGTATCAACGGCGTGCAGCCAGGTCATCCGAGCGAGTTCTACGTCCCTCTGTCGGCTGCGTCGCCATTCCTGTACCGGCCGATCAACGAAACGTTCCACTGGTTCGTGCGACTCATGGCCCGGCTGAAGCCCGGGGCAAGCGACGGGCAACTCCGCGCTGCGCTGGACGTCGCATTCGTTCAAGAGGTCGGTTCGATCATGAAGGAGCCGGCGATTCTTACAGAGCCAGGGCGCGGCGGGATGACCGCCGATCGCAATCAGTACTGGAGGCCGCTCCTTATGTTGCTCGGTGTCGTCGGCCTGGTCACGCTTGTGGCCTGCGCCAATCTCGCCGGCCTGTCGCTGGCCCGCGGCGCCGCCCGACAACATGAACTGGCGGTGCGCGCCGCGCTCGGAGCGAACCGTCGGCGACTTGTCCTACAGTCGCTCACCGAGAGCCTGGCGCTCGCGATGCTGGGCAGCGGTCTGGGCGTCGTCTTGGCGATCTGGGGAAGGAGCGTCATTGCAGGGCTTCTAGCTGGATCAGCCGGCGACCTGCGCTACGATCTTTCGCTCGATTACATCGTTCTTGCCTTCACCCTGGCAGTCACCTTGTTGACTGGGCTTCTGTCCGGAGTGCTGCCGGCCTTGTGGGCCAGCCGGGTTGATCCGGTTGGCGGGTTGAGGAGTCGAAGCTCGCTCGGCCGACCGCGCCTGAGAGCTGGTAAAGTCCTGATTGTCGCGCAAGTCTGCCTTTCACTCCTTTTGGTTACCGGCGCAGTTCTATACGCCCGCACGCTAGTGAATCTGACCCGAATCGACGCCGGATTTGACACTGAGAAGCTCCTCCTGGTTGGGCTGAACGTTCGGGGGAGCGGCTACGCCAACGACCGGCCCGCCGAATTCTACTCCCGAGCGCAGGCCTCGCTTGCCTCAATTCCGGGCGTACGCGCGGCAACTTTCATCGAGTTCCCTTTGCTTAGCTGGGGCGGGTCAACCGGAAATTTCGAAAGAATTTCGGGTCGTCCCGTGAACGCTGGGACGACACGTCGCTTGCGAGTGGGCGAGACGTTCTTCGGGACGCTGGGTGTGCCAATCCTGCGCGGACGGGGATTTACCGCGGCCGACGATGCATCTGCTCCAAAGGCCATCGTGGTCAATGAGGCTTTTGTGCGAGATTACCTGCCAAAAGACAACCCGCTGGGATTGACGATCCGGATGTGGGAGGCCGACTGGCAGATCGTCGGTGTCTGCCGCGACCTCAAGTACGGCGGTCTGCGAGAACCGGTCATGCCGACGACCTACTTTCCGTTCAGTCAGATGTTCTACTCCAGGTTCCGGACCACCCATCTGCGCACGCCTTACTTCGCTGTGCGTACGGCGTTGGACCCTATGGCAGTTGTCTCCGGAGTGCGTAAGGCCGTAGGCGACATCGACAGCGGCGTGGCGATTACCGAAGTCACGACCCAGGAAGATGTGCTGGATCGCGGCGTCAGCCGGGAACGCCTCTTTGCTTCGCTGTGCGGCGCGCTTGCGGTTCTCGCCGTATTGCTCGCCTGCATCGGCCTTTACGGTCTGCTTGCCTATAATCTGACGCGCCGGACGGCCGACATCGGTGTCCGTATGGCGTTGGGGGCGACGAGGCGCAGGATCCTCTGGCAGGTTCTGAGGCAGGCTCTCTTGCTTTCGCTTGTCGGAGTGATCTTGGGTGTGCCGGCCTCGCTCGCGCTGACCCACCTGATAGAGACTCAGCTGTTTGGCGTCAAACCGAATGACCCGTTTTCGTTAGCGGGCGCCGCCGTTTCCCTGATCGCGGTCGCACTCCTGGCTGCGTGGATTCCTGCGCACCGTGCCGCCAAGGTTGATCCGATCGCGGCGCTCAGGTCGGAGTGAAAGTGAATTTTGCCTAGCCACCAAGGATGTGAAGGCAGACGCGAAGAACTCAGGTGTGAACTACGCGAGCGTCAGTTTGCGGAGCGAACCGCCGGTGATTCCGATAACCGGACGCGATCAGTCACGCTGGCAGCTGGGTTCAAGAAGACGCCAACCGGGCCGGCCCGGTTGGCGCTATTGGGCGAGCGGTTGGCCGGCTCCCGCCGGCCGTTACTCTTCGAGGTGTTCCTGCTGCAACGCCTCGGACAGCGCTTTCAGTTTCTCCCCCGTTTCGCGCTGCTTCTTGTTGAGGTAAAGCAGGTAAAACAGCAGGATCGTCCAGATAACCGTATAGCCTGCAAAGAGATAGCCATTCATGGCTATTCACTCCTCTCGCGCACTGCCTGGGCCATTTCCTCGGCGGCGCTGTTGTGGAGGTGCATTGCCAGCCGCAGACACATCAGCGCGATGTAAAACACGGTGAATGTTGCGACTGAAACGATCAACGCCTGGACCATTTCCGGTTCGAGACTCGCACCGGTCTTGGTGATGACCACCGGATGAATCGTCCGCCACCAGCGGATGGACAACCACACGATGGGAACGTCAATGAATCCGATGATGCCAAAGACTGCCGAGAACCGAGCACGTTTCTCCCCTTCACCAAGACTGTTCCGGAGAATCAAGTATGCGACATAGATGAGCCAGAGGACAAGAGTTGTTGTGACCCTTGGATCGCCCCACGGCCACCAGGTATTCCAGACGGGCCTCGCCCAGATCGGTCCGGTGACGAGGACGATGGTCGTAAAAATCACGCCCACCTCGGCAGACGCGGCGGCAAGGTAGTCCCAGAAGACATTCCGCCTCATCAGATAGATGACGCCGCCCAGGAAGACGAAGAAAAAGGCGAGGAATGCCGTCCAGGCAGCGCCCACGTGGAAATAGAAGATCCGCTGCACTTCACCCATCACCCGCTCGGTCGGGGCATAGATGAAGGCCGTGTAAAGCGCGAGGACGCCCAGCAGGTAGAGGGGCACAAGGAGCCACGCAACAAAACGGACGGAGGTCCGTGCTGAACCGAGCGCTCGATTGCTATTCGCCAACCACATAATCGAAGACCAAAAAACCCGCGGCGAGGAAAATCACGTCGAAGGCTATTAAGAGTTGCATCCAACGAAAGAGCGTCGAGAAGTCATTGTGAATCAATACCTCACGCGTTCCGTTAACAGCGGCAAGGATTATAGGCACGATGATCGGAAAAAGCAAAATCGGAAGCAAGACCTCCCTTATTCGTATATTGCTGACCATGGCGGCAAAAACCGTCCCGACGGCCGTGAACCCGATCCCCACCAGGACCATGAGGAGCAACACCCAAAGGAGCCCTCCTGACAGGGTGAAATTGAAAAACACCACGAATGCCGCCAGGATCAGCATGTCGATCGCGACCAGGAAAAGCCAATTGGCCATGAACTTACCGAGAAAGAAGACACCCCTGTCGACCGGCGACAACACAATGCCCTGCAGGGTCCCTTCCTCGACTTCGCTCTGAAATGAACGGTTCAACTGGATGATCCCCGGAAAAAGCAGGGCCACCCACAGAATCCCGGGCGAGGCCTCACGCGTGGCGTTGCTGCCCGGGTCGAACGCGAAGTTGAAAATAATCAAGATCAGCACGGCAAAGAACAAGGTCGTCAGAAAAGCCTGCCGGGACCTGTACTCGATCTTGAGATCTTTGAGAGCCAGCCACCAGATGAGCTTGAGGTTATTCACCGTTCCACTATCTCAAAGTAAAGGTTCTCCAATGCTGAACGCGTCAGTTCTTCTTGCCTTGCCTGGTGAGCCAGCTTTCCCCGGTGGAGAATCATCACTCGGGTCGAGAGCTCCAGGCCCTCCGCAAGATTATGAGTGATCATCAAAACAGTCCGCCCCTCCGCCCGCAGCGTGCCCAGCAACCGCGTCAGAAGCCTGCTTCCATGCTGATCCAGGCCGGTGTAGGGCTCATCCAGGAGGAGGAGCCGGGGTTCGTGCAAGAGCGCCCGCCCCAGAGTGAGCCGCTGCTTCATCCCCCGGGAAAAGCCCCGGACCATCAGGTTGCGCGCCTCTGCGAGTCCTACTCGCGACAGCATGGAATCCGCCAGGTCGGCGCCACCATCGAGTCCGTACAGTCGGGCATAGAAGAGCAGGTTTTCCCGACCCGTCAGTTCGTTATAGAGCAGTGTCTGGTGCGATACATACCCGGTCTCGGCGCGGGCCCTGGCTGACCTGTCGCCTTCGAATTTCACTTCGCCGCTTGTGGGCGAGGTGAGCCCGGCGACCATCTTGAGCAGTGTGGTTTTCCCCGCCCCGTTGGGACCGAAGATCGCAACGAAATCGCCGCGGTGGATCTGGAAATTGAGGTTTCGGACGGCGCTCACCGCGCCGAACTTCTTGGTAAGCCCGGTCAACCGGACCAAAGGCAATGATGGATTGGCCATCGCAGTTTACGGAATCAGTCCCAAACCACCTGGCCGCTTTTTTCCAGCCTCTCAAAGACGAGAGCCGCACGCCTCTCCAGGTCGAGTTTCAGCTGGCTGTAGTCTCCCGAGGTGAGTTTTCCCATCCTGAAGTCCATCTCCAGGTCCTTCAGGCTCGACACGACCTCGTCCTTCTCGCTCAAGAGAAGGTCCAGCTCGGTCTCTTCCTCTGCCCTTGCGGGTCGTGATTCAGCGAGCAGCGGGTACGCTACATAAAGAGCGGCCGCGATAAAGAGCACCGAAGCAAATAATAATGACATAGTCAAGCAGACCGCGCTATTCCTCAAGCTCCCTGTCAAGCAGCTCGCGGTACTT
>CAYQYP010000199.1:0-17307 GCA_964421755.1 uncultured Acidobacteriota bacterium | reverse complement strand
CGGGCGTTCATGCTGGTATCCCTGTCGTTCCTTTTTGTCCTTGTCCGCGAGCACCCGAAAGGAATAGAAAACTGACATGAAGCTCCTTGTCGTCTGCTCCTCGCTGGATTTGCAGGCACCGTTAAGCTCCACTCCGGCGTGGTGGCAGCTTCTCAAGGGGCTGTACGAAGCAGGCGTCGATCTGAGCGTGATGACCTACCACGGACGCGTTCCCGGGACGCTGTGGTGGCGCGCCTGCGGCAATCCCACTCGGCTGGAAGGCCAGGCTTTTGCAGCATTTCGCTCCGTTGCCCGTCGGATCAGTTCTTCCGGACGTTCGGCCAACGAAACCGGTTCGGCCTCGGGCAGGTTGTCCTCCGGCGCACTGACCCGGCATCTGGTCCGGGTCTTTATCACTCCTCGATGGCGTCGCCATTTACGCAAGGTTCTCAAGGCGGAACCGGACTTCGATGCGATGCTGATGATTTCTGTCCCCCCCAACCATTTTCGGGGCATTGCGACCGTGATGCGGCAGGAATTTCGGCTTCCGGTGTTCTTCTACGACGGGGATGTGCCGGCGAGCCTGCCGGATCACCGCGGCTTCGCAACCGGCTTTCGAATATACGACGGTGCGGATCTGGGCGAATTCGAGGCAGTCCTGTGCAATTCCGAGGGAGGGATCAAACAGCTTCTAGCGTTGGGTGCCAAAGCCAGTCACGTCCTGCACTACGCGGCCGACCCGGAGGTCTACAAACCGGTCTCGGTCCAGCAGGACATCGATGTCTTCTTCTACGGTCATACGACCGAGTACCGGGAGGAGTGGCTGCGGGCAATGATCACTGTCCCGAGCGATGCCATCCCGGAAGCACGGTTTGCCGTGCGCGGAGTTGGTTTGGGCCAGCTGGGCCGGGCGGAGGCCTTGCCATACCTGTCGTTCTCCTGCCTGCGCGACTACATCGCCCGCAGCAAGCTCAACCTGGTCATCACGAGGCAGGCTCACGCCTGCGTGTACGGTTCCTCGTCCATGCGCCCCTTCGAACTGGCCATGATGGGCGCCTGCATGGTCTGCAGTCCGTACCTTGGTATCGAGCGGTGGTTTGAACCGGGTAAGGAACTGATCCTCGTCAATTCTGCCGACGAAGCGATAGATCGCTACCGTTTCCTGCTGACGCATGACTCCGAACGTCGAGGCATCGGCGATGCAGCCAGAAGGCGGGCGTTGGCCGAGCATACCTATCGACACCGGGCCGGACAGTTGGTCCAGATCATTCAGGAGTACCTCTAGATGCAGCCGGCGGCTGGGCTGGTCATAACCGCTCTTGGAGCCGTCTTCGCCTATGGCTGGGCCTGCCGGCTTTTGCCGCGAGGTCGAAGGCACTGGCTGGACCTGGCGCTTGTCACCCTCGGTCTGAGTATCGGAGGACTGACGCTCTGGATGTTCTGGATAGCGTTCGTCCTGCCCGGTCGCCTGAACCTCGCAACCGCCATGGCGGGCCCGATCACGCTCGGAGCGCTCGGCTTCCGGGCCAGTTGGCGCAACTGGACTCCGGATGCTGTCGAGGGCGGCAAGTCACAACGCAGCTCAGTAATGGACTGTGTTCTGCTCGGGCTGGTTGGGTTGACGGCCGCTGCCATCCTCTTCAATTCAGTCTACTGGCCCTTCTCGGAGGAGGACGCCCTGGCCATTTATGCACCCTTGGCGAAACGCATCTACCGGACCGGTGCCTTGCCTGGCGACAGTGGCCTCTACTTCGAGGCCTACCCGATGCTGGTGCCCCTGGCCTACGCCTACACTCACTGGGCTCTTGGAGCGGTGAACGAATACCTGGCCCGGTTGATTCCCGGACTGCTTGCCGCGGGCGCGCTTGGCGCCACTGCCGCCCTCGGACGCGAACTGCATTCCGCGCGGGTAGGCTGGTTGGCGGCAGCGCTGCTCGGACTCACGCCCTCCTTTTGCCGATGGGCGTCGTCCGGCTACGCGGATGTACCCGCGTCTTTCTACTTCACATTGAGTGCTCTGTTTGCCTGGCGCTGGTGTCGAGGAGGAAGAGCCGAAGATGGGATGCTCGCCGGCGCGACGGCGGGCCTGGCCCTATGGACGAAGAACAGCACTCTTACATTGTCCGTAACCTTGCCGGCTTTGTTGATCCTGCGCTGGTGGACAGGCCGGACGGCGGCCCCGGAACGGACCGGCAAGCCTCTTCCCTGGCAGCAGATCGCGCTGTTCTCCGCCTC
Source organism: uncultured Acidobacteriota bacterium (assembly GCA_964421755.1). Taxonomy (GTDB): domain Bacteria; phylum Acidobacteriota; class UBA6911; order RPQK01; family RPQK01; genus CAVUUN01. The sequence goes on along the minus strand of CAYQYP010000199.1, from coordinate 15,093 downwards.
GGTGCTCGCTGTGGCCGCTCCGTGGTATGTACGGAACCTCGTTCTTTTTGACCTCCTGGTTCCCGACATCTCGTATTGGACGAACCAGACTCGTCACGGTCTTGTGACGCTGATGGCAATGACAAAGTGGCGCCTCTGGGGCCTGTCCGGATGGCTGTTCACCGCCTCGATCCTCTTTGGTTCGGTCGCGGCATTGCGGCGAGGCAGGCAACGGAACCAATGGGTAATTCTTCTGATCTACGCACTTCCCTTCTGCGCCGCCTGGTGGTGGATGGCGAACTACGACCCTCGTCTACTCATGGTCGTGACGCCCGTTCTGGCGGTCATGGCCGCACTGATGCTGGAGACCGTCCTGGGCGTGGTGAAGACCCGTGTCCCTGTTGCGTGGCGGCCAGGAATAACCCTGGCCATGACACTGATTCTCCTCGCGATGGCGCCCTTCTCCCTTCGGCAGGCGGTACAACACAAACCGGTTATTGCCAGTCATCCGTGGTCCACCGATGAACAGAAGCACCGTACCTGCCTGGGTGGCTTGTATGATCTGGCGAAAGCGGTCAACCAGCTCCCCTCCGGCAGTCGGGTCGCCGGAGTTCCCGCGATGTCTCGCTATCATATCGACCTGGACCGTCTAATGGTGCTGCCGCACGTGCGCTGCGAAGTCCGTCCGGAAATGCTCTCGGTCGACTGCGATTATGTGGTGTATAAGTTCCCCGATGGCGAGAGGCCCGACTGGGCGAGCGAGCAGCGTTGGCTATATCACACACCAGACGGTTACTGGCTGTGCGCGAAGTCGGTTGAAAGGTCGCGATGACACTAACGGAGATGTATCGGAACAGTCGTGCGACTCCCTGGAAAGCGGTCAATGAGATCCGGAGGATGGCCTGCCTCCCCGTCATCCGACTGTATTTTGAGATCCACGGAGTCCGATGGCAGTCACGGTGGCACGTTTATGGTCTGCCTCTCATTCAACGTTACCAGGGGAGCAGGATAACCATCGGCGACGATTTCTGGATGAGGAACTGGTTCGGATCCAATCCTCTCGGCGTTTGCCACAAATGTGTACTGGCCACATGGTCACCCACAGCGGAGATCCATATCGGGGATGGCGTCGGAATGAGCGGGGTCACGATTTGTGCCCAGACGCGGGTCCTGATCGGCAACCGGGTCGCTATCGGGAACAACACCGCGATAACCGACACGGACTTCCATTCCCTCGACCCGGACATTCGCCGAGTCGATGTTCTGACCCCTTCCGGTTCCGCCAGTGAGGAGGTGGTCATCGAGGATGACTGCTTCGTCGGCATGAAGGTGCTGATCCTCAAAGGAACACGGATCGGTCGGGGAGCGGTGATTGGAGCCGGGAGCGTGGTTTCGGGTCAGATCCCGCCAAAGGCGGTGGCAGCCGGAAACCCGGCCCGGGTCATTCGCGAACTCTAGGCCATGGATGCAATACTTGTCGGTCTGGCTTTCATCCTCCTGCTCGTCCTGGGTGGAATACCCGTCGCCCGCCGGGTAGCGCCAGACCGGCCAGCGATTGCGTTCGGTTCAACGCTCGCCCTCGCCATCACCGTAGTCCTTGAAGGGAATCTGGCGTCTCTTTTTGGATATGCGCCCTGGATGGCTTTGTTTACCTGGGTTGCTGTTGTGGCGGCCGCATGGGGGGCGTTGAGACGCGCGAGAGTCAGTGGGCCAGTCCGTCCGGTATGGAGTAGGCGGATGGTCGTGTTCCTCCTGGCTACAGCATTGGCGCTGGTCGCCCCGCTCTTGATCCTGCCCGTCCCAATGGACACCGACGCCCAGGGGTTCGGCTATCTGGCGCTGATGATGCAGAAGGGCGGAACGATCGACACGTTGGCGCCCTGGCGTCCCGACATTGCCTACCTGTATTCCCCCGGTGCGTTACTGATCTTCGCCTCGCTGGCCAGCCTTTTCGGAAGTGTCCCGATGAGCGCCGTCATGATGGGCGCCAGTCACGCCGCTGCGTGCCTTTTTGTGTGTCTGGCATGGGACTTCGGCGCGGAATTGCAGGCTCACGGTCCCGAGGACCATTCGTCGCACCGACCGTGGCAGTGGGCGATGGCCATCGCCGCCGCAGGCAGCCTGGGCCTGTGGACCGCCTTGATGGACGCACACTACACCGCGGTCTTCGGTTTGCTCTTCGTGCTTTGCTTTCTGACCGCCCTCTCCCGGTTGCTGAAAAGCGGTAGTTACTCCGACGCGGCGGCCACAGCTGTCTCACTCGCGGCGGTTGGGATGACGCATGCCGACTCGGCTGTCATCGCGGTCCTGGGTTTTGGCGCCTTCCTGGTGTCGCTTCTGTGGACGGCTGATCGCTTCGGTCGGCGGCTGCGGTTGCTGGCTGTTTTTGCGGTTCCACTGGCGGTCATCCTGCTCGCATTGCCGTGGCTGGTCCGGATCTCCCCCCTCCTCGGCTCCACAATCCGGTCGCCTTTCGAGGTAAGCGTCTCGAACTGGCGCCCCTTGCTCCTCTATCACGGGCTCGTTTGGCCACTGCTCGCGGTTTTCGGGGCCGTCGTATGGACCCGCCGGCGTAACATCTGGCCGTTCATGATGGTTGTCTGGCTCGCTGCGACCGTGGAATTTGGCCTGCTCGGCCTGTTGGAAGGCGCTTTCCCGGCAGTTTTGGATCCTTTCGTCCGCTTTCACTATCCGTTCAGCCTCGCCTGGCATGCTCCGATTATTCCTTACATCGTGCTGGTGGCAGCCAGCCTGGTCTGGTTGAGCGGGAAGATCGACCGGCGCTATCTTGCGAAAGCGATGGACTATGGCCTGATTCTGCTAGTCGCGGTGATTCTCCTGACCCTTGGGCTGTCCAGCCACCTGGCGGATTGGACAAGGGGCTGGATCCCGTTTCACGGTTGCTTCGCCACGGAGAATGACCTGCGTGCGATGCGCTGGTTGCGCGACAACGTGCCGCCAGCTGCCCGCGTACTCAACTATCCCGGCGACTACGTGAACCTGCGGGATTGGGAAGCCCACTGGGTCCCCGTTATCGCAGAGCGCGATTGCGTGTACTTTCGCAATGCACCGTTTTTTACCGGCCCCGGCTTGGCCCAGGCACGCGGCGAGGGCGCGGAAATGCTCGCCTTCTGGCGTGATCCCGCCAATCCGAGGAATGCGGAGCGACTGCTCGCCGCCGGACTGCAATTCGTCATTGTCCCAGAGTCGGTCGGGGGGCCGACGACCGACCAGCCATCCTGGCGCTGGAAACCGCCGGCGGAGCTCTCAGGAATTCTGTCCAGACCGCAATCGGCCAATTACCTGGAAATGGTTTTCAGGGCGGGAGGAGCGCAGGTCTTCAGAGTCCGACTGCCCGGGCAGGAACGCGAGGGGACAGAATGACTCGAGAGACCTACGTCTCGACCCGGCAAGCGTGGCGCGCGATTTGGCGTCAACAATCGGATCTTGAGTCAGAGCTGCGCACTCTCGACTATCCCCGGGCTCGTCAGACCACCTCGTTCTACCTGCCCCACCTGCCGAACCGGGGGCTGATCCTGGAGGCCGGCTGCGGCCTCGGGAAAGAGGTCATCCAACTGACCAACCTGGGGTACCAGGTAATCGGGCTGGATTACATTGAAGAGGCTCTTGGCCGGATCCACTCTTACCGAAGCGATGTCAGGCTGACAGCCGCGGACGTGCATTCTCTTCCCTTTCGGGACGAAACGTTTGGCGCCTATCTCTCTTTTGGCGTCCTGGAGCACTTCGAGTTCGGACCGGAACCCGCCTTGCGCGAGGCTTCGAGAGTCCTGCGCCAGGGCGGTGTCCTGGTCGTCACAGTTCCCTACCCGAGCCTCGCCTGGCGTCTGACGCGGGTCAAGAAGAAGCTGGTGAGAGGGAGGGAGGCGGAGTGCGGGTACTATGAGACCGCTTACTCGGTCCCGGCGCTGGAGGAGTATCTGCGTCGAACCGGTTTCGGAGTAACGGCCCGATATCCGACAAGCCACAGCTTTACACTCTGGGGAATCGGCCGGATATTTCGCGGGAGGGACTATTATGAGACTTCTCGCTTGGCCGAGTGGCTGGGGTCGGTTTTTGCGCGACTCTTGCCTTGGTCGATGTGTTTCAGCAGCCTCTTGATCGCCCGCAAGACAAGTGGCGGTGAGGAGTAGTCGATCGGTGGACATTTCCGTCTGCATTGCGAGTTTCAACACTCGAGAGTTATTGAAGCGGACTATTGCAGCATTGCTGGAAGACGCGCACGGTCTGGAGATCGAGGTGATCGTCATCGATAACGCCAGCTCGGACGGCAGTGCCGCAATGGTGCGCGACTTATTCCCCACGGTTCGACTGGAGAGAAACTCAGAGAATCGCTTCTTCACGGCGGCATACAACCGGGCCTTTAGTCTCAGCCAGGGCAACTACGTCCTCGCCTTGAACTCAGATGCCGAAATCCAGCGGGGCACTCTCGGCGCCATGTGGGAGTACCTGAATGAACGGCCTGACGTGCAGGTCTTGACAACGAAAATGATTTTCCCGGACGGGAGGGTACAGCAGAACTGTGCCCGGTTCGCCACATTCGAATTGCTTCTGCTCGATCATACCTTTCTGGGCGTTCTCCCTCGCCGGCGAAGACTGCGACGGACAGCCTGGTACGCCGGCTGGGACCGCCAGAGCGAGCGCGAGGTCGAGGTCATTCCGGGTTCGCTGATTCTGATGAGGCGAGGCGTTTTTCAAACCGTCGGCGGCTTCGACGAACGATTCCGTCTGTATTTTGCCGAGGATGACTGGTGTTATCGTGTCCACCAGGCCGGTTTCAGGGCGATGTACGTGCCGCTTGGGGGCGTGATTCATCCCGAATCGGCGAGCGTCAGGCAGATCCGCAGGCTGGCAAGGAAGATTTACTTCGAGGACCTGGCGGCGTATGCGGAGAAGTACTTCGGCCCCCGGAAGGCACGATGGCTTCGCCTTCTAAGCTGGCCGACCCGTTGGGGACAGGATGTGGTCCAACGTGTGCGGGATCGAATAGGTTAGGGAGTGATGACACATGAATGTTCTGATCATCTCCCGCTGCTTTCCCTACCCACGACATCATGGCGACCGGCTGATCGTTTCGCATCTCGTCGAAGAGCTGCGGGAACGCGGTCACTGCTTCGATATGGCGGCCTTCTACCTTGACGAGCAGGACCTGGACCAACTCCCACGATCCGCGCTGCTGTTCGGTCATTTCGAGGCTGTGAAGGAGCAGCCGCGCTCGCACGTCGACTATCTCAAGCGCTTGTTCCGCCCAACCCCCGTTTCTGCGGACGAGTGCTGGAACCCGGCGATGTGGCGCGCCATCGAACGTCTGCTGTCCACGAGGCGCTATGACATCGTCCATTTCTTCGGAGGAATTCAGGTCTACGAGTTTCGAAGTCTCAGCAGTCGCTTGCCGTCCATCATCACGCCCTACGAGAGCTTTGGGCTCTTTCTCGAACGGGAAACGGCGCAGGCGCGGGGGGCGTTTGAACGGTTGCAGCTGAGGGCAACGCTGGAGGTGACTCGCCGTTACGAGCGAAGGATCTACGAGGGCTTTGACCGGGTCGTTCTCGTGTCATGCAAGGACGCGGATTACCTGCGGGCACTCAATCCCCGGCTGGCGATCGCGGTCATTCCCAACGGAGTCGATCTCGAGTACTTTAAGCCGCAGGGCCCGGGTGCGAACGACGGACCGCTCGTCTTCCTCGGTAACTACGACTACGGCCCTAATCTGGCTGCCGCAGTCAGCTTGATCTCGGATATCCTGCCCCGAGTGCAAACACGAGTACCGGGAGCCTCGGTCCGGATAATCGGTGCCAATCCCTCCGCCGCGTTGAAAGCCCTTGCCCGGCGCGGCGTCGAGGTGACCGGATGGGTAGCTGACGTGAGGGCTCCCCTGGCTCAAGCTGCTTGCCTGGTCGTTCCACTGTTTCGAGGGGCAGGGATCAGGAATAAGATCCTCGAAGCCATGGCAACCGGTCTACCGGTGGTAAGCACCCCACTCGGATGCGAGGGCATCGATGTGACACCCGGAGAGGACGTTGTGTTGGGGAACGATCCGGACGAACTCGCCTCGCGAGTCGTCCAGCTTTTGCAGAATGACGCTTTGCGCATCAGGCTCTCCAAGGGAGGGCGAAGACTTGTTGAACGACTGTACAGCTGGAGAAAAGTGGGGGCTGAGTACGAAACCTTGTATCATCAGCTCTCGGTGGAAGGGTAAACCGGCCATGCCGAAAGGGGACGGACTTGTCGACGAGGGGTGAGGGCAGGACGCTGGTCATCATACCTGCCTATAACGAAGAGGAAAGTCTGGAACGTGTGATCTGCAGGGTCAGGACGAGTGTCCCCGCTGCCGATATTGTCGTGATCAACGATGGATCGGATGACAGTACCGGGTCCGTCGCCGAGGGGCTGGGCGTTGTTGCGTTGCACCTGCCGAATAACCTGGGCATCGCCGGCGCCGAACAGACCGGCTTCCTCTATGCACTGCGTTCTGGCTATGGCAGGGTAGTGCGTAACGACGCAGATGGTCAACACAACCCGGCCGAGATCCCCGAACTTCTGGCCGCACTTCTGCGCACCGGAGCTGACGTTGTCATCGGGTCGCGCTACCTCGAGGAACGCGGCTATATCACGCCGCGCCTTCGCCGCATGGGAATCGTCATCCTGGCCGCTGTGACGAGTCTCATTTGCCGGCAACGGTTCACCGATCCGACCTCCGGCTTTCGTGCTTTTAACCAGAGAGCCATCCGACTGTGCGCCGACCATTATCCACATGATTACCCGGAACCGGAATCCGTGGTTTTGTTTGTACGAGCGGGCCTACGGGTGGCCGAGATTCCCGTCACGATGAATCCGCGTTACGGCGGGCAGAGCTCCATTCACTTGCTGGACTCGGCGTACTACATGTTCAAAGTGCTGTTGGCGATCATGGTGGGACTCCTGCGAAAGCCGCCGACGTTGACTCCTGAAGACAGGTCAAAAGCGAGGTAACAATGCTGGACCGCACGATTCTCATTGCTCTTGGTGGTGCCTTAACCCTCTTGGTTAGCGTGATAGAGCTCGTGCGCCGAAGGCGGCTCAGGGAACGTTACTCGATCCTATGGCTGCTGACCTCAGTCGTGATCCTGATCCTGGCAAGCAACCGCACCCTGCTGGACCTGCTCGCGCGCGCAATGAAAATCGCCTATCCGCCAAGCGCGTTATTCGTTGTCGTATTCGCGTTCCTGCTCGTCATCACGCTGCACTTCTCGACCGTTATCAGCCGGTTGACCAGAGAGAACGAGTCGCTCGCCCAGGAGATGGCTATACTCCGCCTGCAAGTCGGCGACCTGGATAAGCGGGTCGGGCACCATGAAGTCAACCATTGAGGAGCAGGCTCCTGCTCGAACGAAAAGCTGGATCGGGCTCCTGCTCGCCGTCGCCTGCTTGGCGCGGCTCGCGGTTCTTGCTGCAACCGACCCCCAGACCGGTATTCACGGAGGCGACAGCATCTGGTACTTGCGACAGGGCTGGTCGATCGCACACTCCGCTCTGGAGCAGCCTCTAAGCACAGTGGGGCCGATGTACCCGCTCGGCTTGGCTATCGTTTGGCGGCTCGTCCCCGATGCTCCGTTTCCTGCCGGAGACAGGCTGCCTCCCACCGTTGTTCTGACCCTCGTACGACTCACACAAGTCGCGCTAAGTGTTTTGACGGTGTGGCTGGCCTTCAGCCTGACCCGCCGGTTGACGTCCGATCCACGGGCAGCACTGGTTGCGGCGGCGGGGTTGGGACTCGGTCCGGCGTTTGTAATGGAGCCCTTCAGCATCCTGACTGAAACCCTCTTTATGTTCTGGCTGACGCTGGGAATATGGCTCTTCACCAAGGAACAGGAGAAGGTTTCGCAATCGGGCCAAATCGTGATCGGTTTCGTCTTTGCGCTGGCGACACTGACGCGGCCGATCCTTCTCTTCTTCCCGGTGCTTCTGGCGGCTCATCTTGCGATGCTCCAGGGACGTCGCCTCGGATTACGGCGAGGCGCAGTCATGCTTGGCGCCTTCGCTTTGACGCTGCTCCCGTGGAACCTTTACCTGCTCTACACGACCAGAAGCCCGCTGCCGAGCGGCTTCGCCTCCAACCTATGGATAGGGGCAACCGGCAGTGGCCAGTGGGAGGGACACGAGGCGCTGGACCGCAGGCGCCGGGACTTCAAGGCCGGAGACCAGGATTACCTTTTTGAAGCACTTGGCCCGATTGCCCGGAACCCGTTTCAATGGATGCGCCTGCGGGGCCGCCACCTGGCGGGCGCTATCCTCCAACCGCACGGGACAGTCAATCTGACCGGGCCGAGCACAAAGCAGATCGCCGCGCGGTGGTGGCGTGAGGACGGCTCGCTTCGCGGCCTTGCCGCCATTCGACATTCGCCATGGTTCTGGCTGAAGCTGTCGATCCATCTATTACACTTCACTGCCCTGGCGCTTGCATTGCTCGGTGTGGCCCTGGTGCTCACCCGATGGCGGCAGTACTTCGCACTCTTCGCGATCATCGGGTACTTGTTCGGAGTGTACGGGATTCTGACGGTAACACCGCGCTATTTGTTTCCTGCCCAGGTGTTTATCTGGATTCTGGCGGCGGTTGGTCTACGTCGGCTTTGGCACCCGGCGGACCAGGGGGGATGAGGTTGCGAATCTGTTTCGTGACGGAACGAGCGCGTGGGACAGACGGTTGGGGGCGTTACACCGTCGAGGTCGTTCGGGCACTACGGGAACACGGCGTGCTGCCCGTGCTCGTCACCGCCGATTCGAAAATCGACAGCGAGCTCGCAGGAATCGAGGTGCACTCAGTCCTGCCACCGCTCTTCGGCCCGCGAGGCCAAACCCTACGGACGTTGTCGCGGAGCCTGCGCCTGCGTCGGATTCTGGAACGGTGTGACGTCGTGCATTGCCTGGTGGAACCGTACGCCCCGCTGGTTGCGCTCAGCCGCCCTCGGTCCGTGCCCTTCGTTCTGACCGCCCACGGCACCTGGGCTGTCGCTCCTCTGGCGAACCCCTGGCAGCGCCTGGTCTTTCGATCCGCGTTCCGGAGGGCCGACACCATCGTGTTCCAGACGAGCTTCATCCGGGACCGGATGGCAGAGCGTATGCGTCTGCCTCGCCATCTCGTGGCCACCGGCGGGGTGCGCCCGGAGCTCTTCAAGAACACAGGTACAGCCAGTGAGCCAGCCGACTGGACCGCGACAGGCCGAGTCGTCTTGAGCGTCGGAGCCCTCAAGGAGCGCAAAGGACACGGGGTGACGCTCGAGGCGGTCGCCCTGGCCCGCAAAACCCTGCCTGACCTGCACTTCGTTCTGATCGGGGCGAAAGACGTCCCCGGCAACTGCGCTCGAGAGCTGCAGCAAATAGCCGGCGACCGGGGCATGACGGACGCTTTCCACACGCTCGGACGCGTTCCGTTCGACGAACTCCGGCGGTGGTATCAGCGGGCCGATGTCTTCGCCCTGCTTCCCAAAGATCGCGACAACTGCTATGAGGGACTGGGGTTGGTCTACCTTGAATCAGCCGCTGCCGGTGTGCCCGCCATCGGCGTTACCGAATCCGGAGCGAGCGAGGCCGTCGTCCATGGGGAAACCGGATTGTTGGTCCCACAGGGTGATGCGCAGGCGGCGGCGGACGCGATCGTCCTGCTTCTGACCGACGACGTGTTGCGGACAAGGATGGGCCAAGCAGCACGCCTTCGGGCTGAGGAGTTGTCGTGGGTCAACCTTGCCCGCAGGTTGGCAGCGACTTACGGTGCGCTGCTGTCCGAAAACCGTCAAAGACCTACCGGGAGTGCCAGATGAGGCGCGCAATCCGGCGTCTTGGCGTGCCGTTGGGTTACTCCCTCCGCCGTCTGATACAAAGCCGAATCGTCCATGATTCTGCCGCATTGTTGATCGCAGACTGGTCAAAGGTCACTCTGGGCCTGATAACCTCGGTGGTGCTGGCTCGCGCCCTGGGAACGCAGAACTACGGGATGATCGTCCTCGGCACAGCGCTGGTGACGACGCTGGTCCAGTTCATGAGTATCCGCACCGGTGAAGGGCTAATCCGGTTTGTCGGGAGCGCCGTCGTACGTGGCAACCGGACAGAGGCGATCAGCTTTTTTTATGTGGGGCTGTGCGCCGAAATCCTCATTACGCTGGTTACATTTGCCGTTGCCGTGCTTGTCATTCCATGGTGGGTGCGACTCTATCCAGACAGCGAGACGCTGGGAGACCTGACGGCCATCTACTTCTGGTCGATCCCTTTCTCCACGCTTGAAGGTCCGTTTTTCTCCCTGTGCTACGTGTTCAAGCTATTCAGGCTGAACGCTGGATTGACAATCCTGATAGGCGTTTTTCGCGTTACGTCTTTGGTCCTGCTCGCACCCCTGGGTCTCTGGGCCGTCATGTGGGGACACGTCGCGATTGCGGCCTTTTCTTTCCTGGTCTGGTTCTCAGCAGGTATCTGGTTGCTCAGAAAACGACTCTGCACGTGGCGCGGAGGCTGCTACTCGAACACGGTCAGAACATTCACCTCGTTCGCATTCCACACGGGTATCACCGCCTCGTTGACGGCCCTCACCAAGAACATCGACGTCGTGGTGCTCGGCGCGCTGCGACCCGTGGAGGAGGTCGGTTTTTACCGAATCGCGCACAGCGCGGCGAGTCTCGTCGCCATGCCGGTGGCTCCGGTCAACACCGTGCTTTATCCCGAGTTGAACGAGGCGTGGTCGCTGGACAATGCGCAACGCGTCAGGCACCTGATTCGCCAATACGTCCTTCACGCAGCAGTCATCACAGCCGCGATATACGCCGCCCTCTTTGTCTGTATTGATTGGCTGGTCCGAGTCTTTTATGGTCCCGAGTTCCAGCCAGTCGCGAATCTCGTGCGAGTTCTAGCCGTTGGCATCGTGTTGGGCGGGGTCTTTCATTGGGCGCGCCAGGCAACGCTCGCCAAAGGCAAACCCCAACTGGCCACTGTGTACAGCACGGCCGCCCTGGCGCTTCGCCTCATTCTGCTGGTCCCGCTCATAGTGGCCTTTGGAGCGATGGGCGCCGCCTGGACGCACGTGATTGTTATGCTTTTCACGGTGGCGCTGATCAGATACTACGTCCTGCCCCGCCTGGGGCTGTAGGCGTTGCCGGAGCGTCACGCTGCCTCTTGTTCGGAGGCCCGCGGCGAGGGGTCAAAAAGCAATAAGCTTCCGATGAAACGCCGATAGCCCCAAATATCCGACGCCGTGCCCTGAAAGACATCAGAACCGCAACTGGAGCGAAGCGGAGCGCGCGGGCCCAAACAGCGTGCTTTGGCGAGGCGTCTCGCACAACTCCTCAAGTCTCGTAACGGTTTGGGCCCGCGCGCTCCGCTTCGCTCCACTTGCGGTTCTGATGTCTTTCAGGGCACGGCGGCGTTATAACGAAGGCGACCGAAGGGTGACACAAGAGGCAATATCGCCAGCGGCGGCACGCAACTCTCGGCTTTTTCAACACCCTCGCTGGGCGCGCGGTTGCGATACACCATCTGTTGTGGCGCCAATCCAATCCAAAATACGTTTCGCCCGGTGTTGCCAGCTGTATGGAACAACATCCCGCGTTGCCCGTTCCGCCAGGCGGGACGCCAACGCCGGGTCATCCCTCAAGCGCCGCAGAGCGCCGGCAAGAGCAGAAGCATCGCCCGCAGGAACCAGCAATCCGTTTTGTCCATCTTGAATAATCTCGGCGATTGCAGGCAGATCGCTCGCCACCACAGGGGTTCCCGACGCCATATATTCGAATAGTTTCATTGGTGAGGCATAATGAGCGAAGTGTTCCGTCCAGGGAAACGGCGCCGTACATACGTCGAAGGCCTGCAGGTACCGGGGCACCGCCGTGGGCGAGACGTGGCCGCCGTACCAGATGGTTTCCGGCGGAAGTCCCGCGGAAATGATCCGGCCACGAAGGAGACTTACGTCTTCGGCCGGCCCCCCGAGCAGTGCCAGTCGGACAAGCGGCGCACCTGGATCACGAGCGATTTCCGCGACCGCATCCGCCAGCACTCCGATCCCCTTGTCCATACCCATGGTCTGAAAACGACCCGCATAACCCACTATGAAAGAGTCCGCGCTCCAACCCAGTTGACGACGCAAATTGTGGCGGTCTTCCTCGACCTCGAACCACTCAGGCCGATAGCCATCATGAGCCACAAGTAGCCGTTCGGGCTCGACGCCCGACTCGAGGTAGCGCGAGCGCAACTGACCCGTAATGACAACGAAGCCGCCGATGCGCTTCATCAATCCCCGCCTCAAGTGTCGACCCAAACGCGTGACGGGACACGTGTGGGCCTCCAGGAACAGAGACCGAGCCCGTTTCGGCCAAAGAAGTGACATGAGCCAGAGCGGAAAGGTGTCCCGGCTGTAAACGATCGCGTCGTTTTCACGCCGCACCCTTGCGAGCAAAGTCGCCGTAAAGGTGAGAAGAGTCAGCCACTCCGACCATGAAGTCTGCCACTTTCTGGCGAGTTGCGCCGGCAGGAACCGCGCGAACCGTGACCAATCCAGGCAGGCAAGGCTCTCGACTCGGAAAGTGCGTTCTGAGCCATAGAAGTCCCAGATGTCCTTACCACCGGACTTTGCCGAGCTGCGATAGCGGGCGTACAAGAGAGTCACCTTAGCACCGGCAGCGGCGAAGGCTTCTGACATTCGCGCGATCTGATGACCGTGTGCAAATTCACTCGGAATGCGAGCTTTGGCTGCGTAGACCAGCTTCATCCCCGGCCGGTGCTGAACGACTCGATCAGCAGCGCCGTTTGCTCGACCATCTGCTCCCATGAAAACCTTTCGAGGCCCAGGCTACAGTTAGCACTAGACCGGGCCTGCTCGGCTGGTAGGAACGCCCGGTGAATCGCGTCGACGAGCTTGTTTACGTCAGGAAACGGCACCAACCAACCGTTCTTCCCATGGCTGATCACTTCGGGATTTCCTCCCAAATCGCTCGCAATAACTGGAGTGCCAATCGCGAGCGATTCAAGCAGCGTGTGCGACAAGCCTTCCCCCCCCGAATACGCAACCGTGTAGTCCGCAGCCCGGAAGAGGGCGGGCAGCCCGTCTCGCGGAACGTATCCGAGGAAGTGAACACGGTCGGAGACTCCAAGGCGATTCGTAAGGTGAAGCAGTGCCCGGCGTATGGGTCCGTCGCCGGCGACAACCAAATGCAGATCGTTGACACGCGCCACGGCTCGAATCAAGTAGTCGATACCTTTGAATGAGGTCAGACGAGTGACCGTCAGAAGCAACCTGGCATCTGGGAGACCAAGCTGACGGCGAACCGCGGATCTTGTCTCTTGCGGAATGGACATCGGACGTATTGCATTGTGAATCACCGTGACCTTCGCCGGGTCCGCACCCCAGGAAGTCACCAGGCGTCTGCAGAACTGACAAGGCACGACAATACGGTCCAGCCCCCGTACTTCCTGGTGATACAGGGCTTTGCTCAGGCGCACCAACGGGTGGCGGCACGCTGTCTGGAACTTCTGCACATCGACGTCAGGAGCAACCCAGCCGCGGTTGACCGCGCGCTCCCAGACCGGATCGCCGCCTATCCTGCCCACTCTCGGACTCAACCGGCGCGGCAAAGGCAGACCCAGGCTGTGAATGAAGGCCAGGTCGTGCCCCGGCCACAAGCGGCTGACGGTCCAATAGTATTCCCAGTGACGGGCAAACCAATGACGGCGGGCCACGCGATGGACCGGATAAGGGTAGCGGGCGGCAGGACTGCTATCGCCGAAAGAAACGACCGTCAGGGTGTGACCGCGCTTCAGCAGCTCCGGAAGTATCTGATCGAGGTAGGTAGCCGGACCACCGATTTCCGGATGAAAGATGCCCGAGGCGATCAGGATACGCATAATCCCCCCGATTCAGACGACTCACCTTAGCAAATCGTCAGCTGCTCGTACACCCTGACCGTCGCGTCCACCATCTTCTTTACGGGAAACGCCTCCGCGAGCCGGGCGCGACCTTTACACCCCATGGCAGCGGCCAGCTTGGGATCGCTCAGGAGTCGCGCCATGGCACCGGCCAATGCCTCCGGGGACTCCGAAGGGACGAGCAACCCGGTTTCTCCATGCACCACGATCTCCGGGAAAGCACCTGCTCGACTGGCGATCACGGGCAGACCGCAGCACATTGTCTCGAGCACCACTAATCCAAAGCCCTCCCAGCGCGATGGCGCTACTACCATATCAAACGCTGGAATGACACGACTGGCCTCGTCGACCCAACCCGCAAAAACCACCCTCCCTGCAAGCCCGAGACGGTGCGCCTGGGCCTCGAGATCTCGGCGCCCGGGACCGTCACCGACAATCACGAACCGGGACTGGGGGTGGGCCGTGTGCACTCCCGCAAAGGCCTGAAGCGCCAGATCTGCTCCTTTCTGGCGGACCAGCCTCCCGACAAAGCCGATCAGCGCCAGTTCGCCGGCGCCGCCGAACCCGAGCCGGGCCCGTGCCTGCTCTCGACTATCCGGTGGGACGGAGGGGATATCGAGACCGTAATGGACCGTGACCACACGATCCGACGGGGTTCCCTCCACCTCGGATACGAACCGCGCCACCGAGCCGGAAATCGCAATGACGCGCTCGGCGTACCGCATGGCCCGGCGGTTCAGCCACTTGATCAGCGGATTGTAGCGGAAGGCATCCTGGTTGTGGCGGGAGGAGACCATGTGCCGAACGCCCGCACGCCTGGCAGCCCTCAGACCGTACAAATCGGCGTGCAGCAGATGCGTGTGAACCACATCAGGCCCAAATGCCCTCAGACGTTCTACCAGGCGGCTCACCAGCCGAAAATCGAGGTGCCCATGAATCGGGACAATTTCTACCGTCTCGCCACGCTCGCGCAGAGCGCGACTCCACGCGGTGGCAGGGTGCCGCGGGTCCTCGAGTACCAGGACACAGGTTGCCAGCCCACGTGCGCGCAAGCCCGGCAAAAGATCCAGCAGATGACGCTCGGAGCCTGCGATCCCGGTTGACTTGCTGATGTGCGCTACCCGCATGAAAGTGGTCCGCAATATTGGAAGTCCAGGCGGCCATGGAGAATGATTCAGTCGCTCGCTTCCCCGGCGCGGCTCATTGTAGTCGCCGCCA
>CAYQYP010000198.1:0-2744 GCA_964421755.1 uncultured Acidobacteriota bacterium | reverse complement strand
TGTTGTGGCCGGTGGACCGCCTCGGTTCGCTTTCCGACATCGGGCCGACGGGTACGCAGCCAAGTGTCACCTATCCCCAGGCCAGCTCGATCGTGAAGTTCCTCATCGAGCGGGTGGGTTTCGAGAAGTTCCTGGACGGTTACCGGGCACTGGGAACCGGGGAAGCCAAGGCCTCCAAGGAGGCGGGTCTGGCGGCATTTCAGAAACACTTCGCAATGGACCCCTCCACGCTGGAACGGGAATGGCGAGCCTCCTTGGAAGCGTCCGATGCGCCCCCAGTCCCAGAGGATGTCCTCCAGCGGATCAAGGACAAGCTGAAGGCCGACCAGGATTAGCTACTTTCGTTGCCATTGTGTCATGGTATTTGCGTAAATCTTGGCCTGGCACTGAAATGAATGTGCCCGATAAGCGCTCGTGAACCCGGCCGGGTTGGAGACCAGTGCGAATGTGCGTTCAGTTCCCTGGGATCGTATAAAGCTTCACACGGAGAATCGCACACGCGTGGCGGGCAAGAAGAAATCGCGGCCCTGATTCGTCTGGTCGCCGTTCAGAACGCGCGAG
The DNA here is from genome assembly GCA_964421755.1 of uncultured Acidobacteriota bacterium. GTDB lineage: Bacteria > Acidobacteriota > UBA6911 > RPQK01 > RPQK01 > CAVUUN01. The sequence continues at coordinate 2,183 of CAYQYP010000198.1, read as the reverse complement.
GTCTTCCATTCTCCGGCGCTTCGAGAGCCTTCTTCTACGCTCGCAATTCCGGCGATCCCATCACCAGCCTCGGGGTCTCTTGATGGAGTGACCGTAAGTCCTGTTCCTGCGACCAGGAATTCGTCCGGTCCCGTCCGGACCACGATCATCGCCCGGTCGTCCTGAAGAAGGGTCCTCGCCGGCCAAGACCGGGCCAGCGTCGCCCTGAAAAGGTAGCCGCCCAAGGAGTCGGTCTGTGTGGCACGAGGGCTGTTCGCGTGGAGCACGAGTCCGCGGGTTCTCCCTTCGCGTTGCGCCTGCGGCAGAATGTCCGCCAACTGCCCCAATGCCGCATAGCTTTGGGCAGGAGTGTTTCGCGCCCCAGCTCCGACGGTTTCCGCGTCGGAGATGCTGTCGACCGCGAATGGCGCGAATCCAAAACCCCGTGCCTCTCCATAAGCGTAGAAAGCATTGAAGGGGCCTGCGTCCAGTCGTGCTTCCGGAACGAATACCGGGTTCCCATGCCCGTTGTATCGCTCGACCCAGTAGGCGAAGTCCGGCCAATAAATATCGGGAGAGAAGAAATCGACGGCCGGCGCCCCGGCCCGCCAAACTTCCAGGTAATAAGGGTGTGGTCCGCCGCTTGGGTATTCACCCGCACGCTCGTGGGGAGCCGGAAGTTGCGCAGTCACGAACATGGGCAGCGGATACTCCTCTTTCCCCGCCGCGGCAATCTGTCCGATCTATCGCGCATAGTGCCAGGACATAAACACTTCCGGTGAGTTGTCCCCAAACGCATCGCGCCAATTGCGCCCGTCCGGGTTCCATGCACGAGTCAGTTCGGGAGAAAGCCTGTCCCGGTGGGCGCGCAAATCTTCCAGCAGCTCTTTCGGAACGGGGGCATCGAAAAGTCGATTCGCTTCCGGAGAGTGATCCCGTCCGGCGCCGAGAATCCCGACCTCGTTCTGCAGCTGAACCATCAGAACGGTCCTTCGTTGCCCATCGAGACTTGGTATGGGCTGATGTCGTGCGGAGGGCGAGATCGAATGGAGCCGCGCACGAAAGCGAACGGCAGTGAGCGAGAGTAAGCGGACCACCAATCATTCGCTAAGTCCATACATTTAAACACAAAGCAGTGGAGCGAGTCAGGTGGTCCGCTTACTCTCGCTCGCTTCTCTCGCTGTCGTGCGCGGCTCCATTCGGTCTCGCCGTCCGCCGGGAACTCGCCGGTCTATCCGCCTATTAATAGAAGAGTTAACATTTTCAACACCCTCGGTGCGCGGCTCTGACGGAAAAAGCAGCCGCAGGGTTGTGAGAAATGCGGGCTGCAAGTTCCTCAGCGGCTCCGCCACAACGGGATCGGACGATTAACGCCAGTCGAACTGTGGCGCGGTCCGCTGCAACGATTTGTTCAAGAATCCTCTTCGTTAGGACCCTGCGCCTGGAGGCCGGAGAATTCCTGCGCCGCTTTCTCCTGCACGTCAGACGGACTGTCCGCCCGAGGCATCATCAGGTGCCTGACAGAATTTCATTCAGCCCCTCGACGGCCTCCTCTATCTCGTCCTCTGTGGCGCGACCAATCTTCGTTTGTAGTCGAGCAACGGAGAGCGTCCGAACCTGACTGATTTTCAGCCAGGACCGTTTGGGAAGGGCGGGGCAGGTCAGTTCGAGTGTCAGTGGGAAGCCGGCTTTCTGCGGTTGGCTGGTGATGGCCATCGCGATCACCGTACCGGAAAACTGATTGAATACGTCTTGGCTGAGGATCAGAACCGGGCGCAAACCTGCCTGTTCATGGCCACAACCGGATTGAGATCCTCCCAGACGATGTCACCTCTTAGTACTCGGGCCATTCCTTCGCCTCGGCCACGATGCCCTCTTCCGAAAGGCGCTGCTCGAAGTCGGCATCCAGTTTCAGACACTCGGAAGCTAGTCTGCTTCGTCCCAACTTTCGCAACTTCTCTTCCAAGGCCTGCTGGACTAGGCTGCTGCGACTCGGGAAACGTCCACGTTTCACCAGCCGGTCCACCTCGGCAACTGTCTTCTTATCCAGACTGACCGCAATTTTCGCGGTCTTCATTTCTGGTATTACTATAAGTCATACCGTGGCGGGCGGGCAAGCGGGATCTGCTTTGGATAGATCTGAGGCGCGCGCACCTTTAGGTCGAGAGTGACCTCCGGGTTTGCTCGCCACCCAGATCGCTCCC
>CAYQYP010000197.1:0-1692 GCA_964421755.1 uncultured Acidobacteriota bacterium | reverse complement strand
TCCTTGGGATTCATCTTGATGAAGATGTCGAAGGCCTTAGCCGTGCCCTTTGTGGTGATACGCAATGACCCCCGCAAGGAAATCGACTTGTCATCACCGGTGAAATTCGGTTTGCCGGACGCATCAAAACGAGGGAAGACGAGAAGTCCTTGAGGATTGCGCGGTCCGGGCGGAATATACGAGGTCGGCGCGATCTGGTCCTTACCGGGTGCCGCCAGAAAAACCGTGGTGTTGAAAGTCGCAAGTGTAGCGCTTCGGAGGTACTGGGTGATGTCGTAGAGCCCGGAGTCGGAAGGTGGATCGGCCGAGCAATCAATCTGAATGACGATCTCATTGCCGGGATCCGCATTCACGAACTTCTGGACCTGCTGCTCTATCGCCGGACTCGACGGCTGTTTCATTGTCTGAAGACGGGCCAGAGCCATGCGAACAGGCTTGGCGCTCATCAACCGGAAGTGGAAAAACACCTGGCTCTCACGTTCCCCGAACGTGCCCGTCGCCTGGCCGATCGCCGGGGCGAACTGCCCGAAGCCCTGCTTGAATGCCCAGGGAGATTTTGTAAGAAGTTCGTTGCATTCCTTCTCGCTCCATTCCGTGAACTTCTTGGTCTCCCAGAATTTCGCCGCCAGGACTGGGAGAGCCAGTAAAACCAAGACCAGCGCAGAGCGCCTCCGTTTGGCCATAGGGATCCTCCTGTTTAACGATCATACTACGCAGCCGGCAATCAATTGGCCAGGCCAGCTGGCTCTGTCAGCCGGAACTCCACCAGCAGATCGATCCCGCACGCGACCGGGTGACCGTTAAGCCGCATCGGCCGGTAACGCGCCTTGGGTAGCGAGTCTAGCACGGCCTTCGTCAGAATCTCGTGAGGCGAAGACAGCACGATCGCGTCAGAGAGGGTGCCGTCGACGGTGATCCGGGCAAACAGCGCGACCTGGCCTTCGATCCCCTGAGATAGGGCCTCAGCCGGATACGGCATCCGGACAACCTCGATCGGTGCGGCCAGCTCAACTTCCCCGCCGACTGCCGGAGGAGAGTTGACCGGAGCGAGTTTCTTGACCCCCTCAGGAAGACGCGTGCTCACGCCCCACCTGTCCGTCATCCGGGCAATCGGGAGCACCGCGTAGATCACCGTGTCCTGTTCGGCTTTTTCCAGTATCACGGTGTTCTGGAAGATGAACATCCTGCCCTTTTTGATCTGCACCTCGTAGCGGCCCGGCGCAAGTCCATCAAACCGAAACTCCCCCGCCTGGCCTGTCTGTTGCTCCCGCTGCTTCACGTAGTCAACCATGAGGAGCACGCGGGCATCGGGGACCACACGACCATCCACATCGTACGCAGTGCCACGAATGGTCCCGGCGAATCCCCAAACACCCGGGTAAAACAACGTTCCGATCAATAAACATATCCAGAATCTCATCGACTCACCTCTCCGCGAAAAACGTTCGATGGGCGCCGAAATGGCAAAGGGAGTAGCGCGCCCGACGAGGATTGCATCATAATAGGAAAAACCGGCTGATCACAGCGTTATGGGTCCGGCATCATCGAACGGGGGGTTCGAAAATGCGCAAAGCCATCGCGTTCGTTTCGCTGTTGCTGCTTATCACCGTCACCACCGATCTGGTGGGACAAAATCGTCGACTGGTCGTCGTCAACCCGAGCGAGAAGGAGCTCCTGAAGGAAGCTAACCGT
>CAYQYP010000196.1:0-8298 GCA_964421755.1 uncultured Acidobacteriota bacterium | reverse complement strand
TTTGGATCCTCATCGTAATCGGCTTTTGGATCCTCGTTTCTTGAACCGCGGGGACTTTACCCGCATCTAACAAAGTGGATGTGAGAGAATCGAGACAGGGCGCGCAGGAGGCGACGCCGCAGTAGAGGTTCTTGGTTCTCGGTGCGGTTTCAGGGAACGTGGATTCTGGTTCCCAGGAGAGTGAGCCATGTTAGGCAAACGCGGTGTTTCGGTGTTTACGATCCTCTGGGCGGTCTTTCTCGCCGGTGTGGTCGGCGGCACCTTCGTCCTCCAGGCGGCGGACCTGCAACCCGGTGTTGCTCGTGTCAGCTTGATACGCGGTGATGTGTCGAGCATGCGGGGCGATTCAGGCGACTGGGTGGCGGTAACGATCAACACCCCCCTCGTCCGGACCGACACCGTTTCGACGGCATCAGCTTCGCGAGCTGAAGTCGAGCTGGATCACGCCAATCTCCTGAGAGTGGGCGACGACACGGAAGTCCGCATAGCTGATCTGTCACGCACTAATGTTCAACTGCAGCTGTCGCGCGGACTTATAACCCTGAGCATTGATGGGTCCAACGAGGCGAAAGTCGAGATCAACACTCCCAACGTAGCCATCCGGCCGCTGAAAGAAGGCGTTTACCGGATCGAGGTGAAACCGAACGGGGAGACCCAAGTGATGGTCCGAAAGGGCGAGGCTGAGGCCTCCACCTCCCAGGGAAGCGTTGTCATCAAGAAGAACCAGATGATCATGGTCCGGGGCGACTCGGATCCCGAATACCAGCTGGCCAAGGCCCCGGACAAGGACGGCTGGGACCGTTGGGTCGAGGAGCGCGACGACGTCATCGATCGAGCGCAAAGCTGGGGATACGCGAACCGCTACTACACCGGGGCCCACGATCTCGACCGCTATGGCCGGTGGGTCCGGATCAACGGATACGATTGGTGCTGGTCGCCGGCTGTGGATCCGTATTGGGCGCCTTATCGTTCGGGACGATGGACCTGGGAACCTTACTTCGGCTGGACCTGGGTGTCCTATGAGCCATGGGGCTGGGCGCCGTATCACTACGGACGCTGGTTCCACCACGCGAACGCCTGGTACTGGTGGCCGGGACCGGTACATCATTACTATCGACCCGTTTGGGCACCGGCTTACGTCTCGTTCCTTGGGTTCGGCTATGGCCGCTTCCACTTCTCGTTCGGCCTCGGATGGGGCTACAACCGGATCGGGTGGCTGCCGATTGGACCGCATGATCACTACTATCCGTGGTGGGGTCACCGCAACCATTACAACCACGTCAATATCACCAACATAACGAACATCACCAATATTCGAAATGTCCGTAACGTCGATTCTCTGCCGCCGCTGGCAGATGGTTCTCGCTATCGCCGTCCGCGCATGTCCAATTTGGACGGCCTGGCGAACGACCAGCTGCGCAACAGCGTGACGGCGGTCAGCACAGATGACTTCACGCGCGGCCGAACCGATCGCAGGTCGCGCATCGAGCGATCGGAGCTCCAGAATGGACACCTTGTTGCCGGGACGCCCCCTGCTGTCCCGACCAGGGAGAGCCTCAAGTCTGTCGACCGCGAGGTCAGCCGAGCTTCGGCGCGGGACACCGGTGGCCAACCCAGTCGTTTCTTCAGCAAGCGGGAGCCCCCAAAGGTTTCCAATTCCTTCGCGGACGGAACAGAGGGGCTCCGACGAATGGTCGAACGCGACGTGACCAGCCAGCCCGGTTCCACCATCCGGGATCGGAGCGGCGAGAGCCGCGGGTCTGCAGGCGGTCCGTCACGGGCCACCCCCAATGCCGACCAGCCGGCGCGCAATCTCGGCTCGGGCAGTGGTACCGCTCCCGGCCGTGCCGGCGAATCGCGGCGGGACACGGATGTTTCGAATGCTGTGAAGCCCGATCAGGGCGGGACTTCCGGTCCGACCCGGGATCGGACATCCGGGCGCGGTAACTGGAGCCGTTTCGGCCGACAAAACCAGACGACACCGGATAGCGGTGGCGTGCAGAAGTCGACACCCGAGACGCCTCGTACTGAGCCAGGGACCCCGTCTCGTCGGACACCCGGCGCCGGTACGCGCACGCCCGAGGAACGTGGGCCGCAGAGTAGCGTGACGCCGGACACCCCCAACCTGGGAAGCTCAAGCTCCCGGTTCAATGAGGTGGAGAGACCCAGAAGCGAACCGAGCAATGACGCGTGGAACAGGTTCTCGGGCGGGCCTGCCCGCAGCTCCGACCAATCGGAACGCCGAGTCTTCAGGTATGACCGCGGTTCCGGCTCGAGCGGGAACTACTCCGAGCAGGGTGATCGCAGAACACTCGAAAGCCCGAGGCAGATTGGTCCCGAGAGGCAGGCACAGCCTAGAAGATTCGAGCAGCCGCGGAGCTCCGGGCCATCCAGGAACTTTGAGTCGGGCTCGACCGAGTCTCAGCCGCGGAGTTTCCAGACTCAACCGCGCACTTTCGAGCCGTCGCGCAGTGGTCCCGCGCGTTCCGAACAGCCCAGGAGTTTCGAGCGGCGAGGGGGCTCCGAATCGCCACGCAGCTTCCAGTCAACCCCGCGCACCTACGAATCCCCACGGTCAGTGAGCCCGAGGTATGAGGCGCCGCGCCGCATGGAAGCACCGCGATACGAAGCGCCGCGCCGGAGCGAAGCCCCGCGGTCCTACTCGCCCAGCTACCAGGCTCCGCGGTCGCAGGGTCCGAGCTATTCGTCTCCGCGAAGCGCCCCGTCCGGCGGTGGAGCGAGCAGCGGACCGCAGCGCGGCGGCGGCGGCCGGGAACGCCGAAGGTAAGCACGGAAAACACGGATTCGGACACCGAAGGCACGGACAGGGCTTCAGTCTTGTCCGTGCCTTTCAGTCTTTGTCCGTGTCGGTCCGTGTAATTCCACTCCCCTCGCCGTTCCTGTAGATTGAAATTCATGAAAGCAATGACGTTCCTGACCTCCTGCCTTGCGATGGGTTTGCTTGTTTTCGTTCTTGGGTCACTCCGCGTCTCTTCGGACACCGGAACCGGCGACAGCTTCAAGGGACCCGTCGGGTTGCAGCTCTACAGCCTGCGCGATGCCTTCGCGAAGGATGTGCCCGGCACTCTGGCCAAAGTCCGGGATTACGGCATCAAATATGTCGAGCTTGCGGGCACCTACAAGTACACGCCTGCCGAGTTCAAAGAACAGCTCGACAAGAATGGACTCGAGGCCGTTGCGGGTCATTTCCCGTTCGAACGGGTTCGTGACGAGGCTGACAAGGTGGCCGTCGAAGCGAAGGCTCTCGGTCTGAAGTACGTCGGGGTTGCCTGGATTCCCCACAAGGCGCCGTTTACCGAAGAAGCTGCCCGCCAGGCTGCGGCGGTGTTCAACAAGTCCGGTGAAGCGTTGTCTAAGCAAGGATTGAAGCTCTTCTACCACAACCACGGATACGAGTTTTATCCCCACGGCAGCGGTACCCTGCTCGATCTGCTGATGTCGGAGACCAAGCCTGAGTTTCTCGAGTGGGAGATGGACGTCTTCTGGACCGTCTATCCGGCGCAGGATCCCGCTGCGCTCTTGAAGAAGTACCCGAATCGGTGGACCCTCATGCACCTGAAGGACATGAAGAAAGGCGTCCAGACGGGGAGTCTCACCGGCCAGGCGGATGTTGGATACGACGTCGTTCTCGGTACCGGCCAGATGGATATGCCGGCTATCCTGAAAGCCGCTAAGGAAATCGGCGTCAAGTACTACTTCATCGAGGACGAGTCGCCCTCGGCCGCGACGCAGATCCCCGAGAGTTTGAAGTTTTTGGAACAGGTGAAGTTCTGAGGCACGGAAATCACGGAACGGGACACGAAAATCACGGACAGGGTTCACGACCTGTCCGTGATTTCCGTGTCCCCTTCAGTGATTTCCGTGCCTCAGAATAATTCCTTGCGACACCCTCTCCGCTGTGATACTAATTACCGCCGTCTCGGCCCCCAGGTCGAGAAGTGGTGAGATTAGCCTGTTTGAGCTTTTGAAGCAGTGCTCACAAACGCAAGTCGCAAAGTTCTAGCAGCGACAGGCGATCCCCGAACGTACAGCAAAGTTTGCAGTCCAGGAGGCGTATGCGAAGTTTGGCCTTATCCGCCTGTATTATCCTGGCGCTCGTGCTCGCGCTTTGGTCGGCGCCTGTGCTCGCCCAGGAGACTCGTGCCACGGTCGTGGGGCGAGTGACCGATGCCTCGGGAGGAGTCATCCCGGGTGTTACGATCACTTTGACCAACGTGGAGACGAATGTCGCAACCCCAACCGTCACGAACGACGAGGGGTTATATCGAATTCCCTTTCTGAATCCCGGCTCTTATGAACTAAGGGCTGAGCTTACCGGTTTTTCTACACATGTCCGCAAAGGCCTCAACCTGAGCATCAACAGTGAAGTCGTGCTCGACGTGAAGATGGAGGTAGGCGAACTATCCCAGTCGGTCACTGTTACAGCTGCCGAGCCGGTTCTGAACACAACGAGCTCGTCGGTTGGCCAGGTCATCGACAGCAAGCGCGTCATGGAACTGCCGATTCTGGGCAACAGCGCCATGCTGATGTCCGGTTTGGCGTACGGCATGCAGCGCACTGAGGGGTACGACTACATCGGTCTCCACTCCACCCAGGGCGCTTCTGCCTACCAGACCTCAGGTGGAGTCGGCGGCAACGAGTGGAGCATCGACGGCACGCCGAACAGCGGTTCCGGTCGACGCACCGCTTATCTCCCCTACACCGACGCAATTGACGAGTTCCGGGTCGAGAGCACCAGTTTTGACGCTAAAGTCGGTCATACAACCGGCGCTTTCATTACCATGCAGTCCAAGGCCGGCACCAACCAGTTCCACGGAACACTGACGGAAAATCACTGGCAGCAGCGGTGGAACGCCACGCCGGGCAACGACAACGGGGCGTATTGGAAGAAAATCACCGATGCGGACAGAGCCGGCGACGCAGGGCTTTCCAGCCAGCTTCGCAAGGAACAACGACAGCCGAGCGGGCGGTCGAATAACTACGCCGCCTCCATCGGCGGCCCGGTGAAACTCCCCGGCCTGTACGATGGTTCGGACAAGCTGTTCTTCTTTTTCATCTTCAACGGTTTCAAGGACGCGAAGAGCGAAACCCCGTCGAACAAGACTTTCACCGTGCCGACGGCCGCCCACCGGCAAGGCGACTTCTCGGATCTGCTTGCCGTTGACCCGGCCAAGTACCAGATCTACGACCCGCTGACGACGGTCTTCAACTCGAAAACGGGCCTGTACGAGCGGCAGCCGTTCGCGAACAACATCATCCCGGCAAGCCGCATCGTCAACCCGATGTACAAGTTCTACGAGAAACTGTATCCGCTGCCGAATCACCCGCCGGGTGAGGGCACCGATACCTCGTACAACTACTTCAACGCCAATATCCCGTTCAATTGGGATTACAAAGCTCTCCAGAACCGCGTCGACTACGTCCATTCCGAAACCGACAAATTCTTCTTCCGGTGGAGCTACAACACGTTCCTCGAGGATCGGCAAGACTGGACTTTCGAGACGGCCCGCTACCTCCACAGCAACGGCATGCGCAGGGCCAACAAGGGCGTGGGCGCCGACTGGGTCCACGCCTTTTCCCCCACTGACGTCCTGCACGTCTCCGTTGCCTACAATCGCTACACGGATCAGGCCGTCAACCTCGAGCAGCGCAACTACAAGCCGAGCGACGTCGGTTTGCCGACCTACATGGACGAAAAAGCCGGTGATTACACCACGCTGCCGCGCGTCGACTTCACCACATACAAGGACGTCAGCAGCAATTACAACCGGTTGAACCCCATCTCGACTGCTACTTTAGCGGTCGACTATTCCAAGTACATGGGCAGGCACAGCCTGTCTTTCGGCTGGGACGCGCGCAAATACTACCGCGTCGGCGGGGCCCCGGGCAACACGTCCGGCCTGTTCGAGTTTCGCAATAACCTGTTGCGCAAGGCGAACAACACGTCCGGCGTCGGAAGCATCGGTGTCGAGTGGGCCGCCTTCATGATGGGCATCCCCAACAACATGACCGTGGAGACGAACGACACCCGGTATCTGACAACTCCTTATCACGGCCTGTTCCTGCAAGACAATTTCCGGCTGACCCCGAAGTTGACGGTTAACCTGGGGGCGCGCGTGGAGTACGAAGGCAGCATCCGGGAGAGGTTCGATCGCGGTCTTCGCGATTGGAACTACGGCTACGAGCTCCCCGTTCAGTTCGTCAACGCTGTCAAGACGGGCTACGAGAAGGTTGCTCTGCCGCAACGGTCGGCGGCGGACTTCGCCGCTGGTATGCGCGGTGGCGTGAACTACCTGGGTGCGGAAGGCGTTCCACGCACTCGCACCCAGACGACCCTGCGCATCATGCCTCGGCTCGGTTTCGCCTACAAGCTGGCCGACACCTGGGTGGTGCGCGGTGGCTACGGGATGTACTACGACACCCTTAACGCCGGACACACCGAGATCGATCAGACCGGGTTCAGCCGGACGACGAGCACAATCATCACGAACGACAATGGCGTGACCTGGGCGAGTCCCTCCTGGGACCCGATCAATGGGAAACCGCCAATGGTCGATCCGTTCCCGGTGCGCGCCGACGGCACCCGATTCGACGCTCCTTACGGGAACGCCCTCGGGCACCTGGCCTATCTCGGCCGCAGCTTCTCGTATATCCCCGCTCACGCCGAGCCGACCAGACAACACCGTTGGAGACTCGAAGTCGAAAAGCAGTTGCTCAATGACGCGGTGGTGTCGGTTGCATATGCGGGCGCTTTTGCCAGCCATCTGGGCGTCAGCGACATCAACCGCAATTCCGTTCCGATGGAGTACTACGCGACCGGAAACGTCCGGCAGGACGCCATCGCCAATGACCTGGCCAAAGGCGTGACAAATCCCTTCGCTATCGGGAACCTCAAGTTCATGGAGCAGATCAACCCGTTGCTCTACCAGCAGATGACGAACACGAGCTTCTTCACGCAGAAAACGATGACGAAGGCCCAGTTGCTCCGCCCGTACCCGCACATCGCGGGCGACCTTATCGAACAGCGAGTCCCGATCGGAGAGAACGTCTACAACGCCATGCTGCTTCGTTTTGAAAAGCGGTTCTCACAGGGCTGGACAGTCAGCACCCACTATGAGTTCTCGCACACGATGACCAAGGACTGGGTGCCCAACAGCTTTGATCAGGAACCTATCTGGCGTGAAAGCGATGTGTCGCGGCCGCACCGCTGGGTGGCGACATCGCTTTACGAACTGCCCTTTGGAAAGGACAAGCTATTACTCAACCGCACCGATTGGCTCAATACCGCCCTCGGCGGGTGGCAGTTAGGTCTGGTCTGGCAGATGCAGAGTGGGGAGCCGGTCGAGTTCGGAAACCTGTTCTTCCTGGGCGAAAGCACCCGTGACATCCGTTTGCCGGCCAGCGAACAGACCAAGGATCGTTGGTTCAACACCGGCTGGCAGTATCCGACAGGTGACTCGAGGAATATCAACCCTGAGACTGGCAAAGCGTATCCGAACGCGCTGTGGGTGACCGACAGCAAGCAGACTCCGGCCAATTACCATGCCCGGGTCTTCGCGAACCGGTTCAACCACGTTCGGACCGACAAGCTGAAGCAGTTGGACGTGAACATCCAGAAGGCTTTCTTCGTGAAGGAAGGCGTCAGGGTGCTCGGCCGCGTGGACCTCCTGAACGCCCCGAACCACCAGGTGATGGGCGGTCCCAACACGGATCCGACCAGTTCCAACTTCGGCCGGGTGGGCGGTTACCTCAACACGCCTCGTTACATTCAATTCCAGGTTCGAGTCGTCTACTAGTTTCTCAACCTCGAACCAAAAGGCCGCCCGCCCCCCGGGCGGCCTTTTCACTGCCCACTGCCCGCTGCCCGCTGCCCGCTGCCCACTGCGCACTGCGCACTGCCCACTGCGCACGAAAGCTCGCCAACCGGGCCGTAAAGCGGCGGATTCTGAACAGCGAATCCGCCCTACGACCGATTGCTTTCGAAAAGTGACGAGCTGCCTGAACACGCCGCGCTACATCCAATTCCAGCTGCGTATTCAGCACTAGTCCTTACCTCACCCGTAACGGGCCGCCTTTGACGGCGGCCCGACTGGCTTTCGCTCTGGCACCCGACGATGCAATTCGGCTAGAATTCGCGGGATGACCAGCACGACCAACCAGCAGACACCGGACTCCTCGGCTTCAGTGACTCCTTCGAAAGCCCGCCAGGTCCAAATTGCGTCCACTTCCTTCCTGGCGCTTTTCTCGATCGTTGGATTGGCGCTCTACGGCTTGCCC
>CAYQYP010000195.1:0-9436 GCA_964421755.1 uncultured Acidobacteriota bacterium | reverse complement strand
CTGCCGACTGGCAGGCGGACGATGGTCTTGATTTTCTCGGGCGCCACCCGGCGGGGGTCGCTTATGTAAATCTCGTGACCCGGGCATTTCGGTGTCAGCCCGCGTTCACGCGCATACTGGTCCAGCTTCTCGTAGCTTTCGCCCACCTTGTCGTACGGTCCGATGTGCATGAGCTGGACGGCCTTGCCTTCGTCCCAGGCGACCCGTTCGACGTCCGAGGCGTCCACCCCCCGTTTCGCTCGAACTTCCTCGGCGGTTCGGGCGAGGTCCTCGACAGTCAACGTATCCGGGATGCGGACAAGCAGCTGCCATTTCCATTGTTCTTTCGGCGTATTTTCAGGATCAGTCATGAACCAGAGGCACTCGAGATTGCTAACCTTGAAATCCGCGTTCCTCGGTTTCATCACGAGGAACTTAGCCGTGTAAACCATTGAGTACATCTTCTCGATAGCGTTCTGGAATACGGTTCCCCCCGGCTCGCCTCGGCCCTTAACGGAAAGAAACACCGCTGGACCGGCTTCCACCTCTTTGATCTTCTGCGAAGCGGTGTACAGATCCTTGTGAGTCTTCGAAAAATCAATCTTGTCGCTCGTCCGAGTTGCCATTGTCATCCTCCGTGGACTCGTCAAGAGTCACTTGGATTTCTTCCAAAACTGACCGATGGTGAACATGTTGCGTGTGGTGTCAGCCGCAATCTAGAGTCTCCCCCAAGGGGAGAGTCAAGCTTTTTTTTCCTCGATTCTGTGGCATACTTCGCCGGGTTGTACAACGAGGTGAACAGTGCGTCAGAGATTTACCGTTGCCGTCGTTTCGCTTCTTGCCGTTTTTCAAGCAGTTGTCCAGTTCGGTTTTGCCGCGGAGCGCGACGGATACATCGTCGTTCTGCGCCAGCCGGGGATGGCGGAAAGGGTGCGGCAGCTCGCGACTGAGCCGCGCCTTCGCAGACAGTTGCTGCAAAGCCCGGAGATGCAGGTGTACCGTCAACAGCTGGAGAGTTCCCAAGACCGGCTGGCCGGGGATCTCTCGGCTTCGTTCGCAAGAGCTGCTGTCCCACCGTCCGGCCAACCGGACGTGGAGGTGACCGGGCGACGCTCCCTGCTTCTGAACGCGCTGTTTGTCAAAGCGAGCCCCAAGGGGTTGGAAAGCCTTCGCAATCATCCTCTGGTCAAGGCCGTCTACCCCAACCGCCGCCGACGGCTACAGCTGGATGACGCCCCGGAGATCGTGGGAGCCCCCGCCGTTTGGCAGATGGCGGGCGGTTCGGCCACGGCCGGCGCCGGTGTGAGGATCGGAATCGTCGATAGCGGGATCAACCAAAATCACCCGATGTTTTCCAGCCCCGGCCTCGTTCCACCTGCCGGGTTTCCCCGCCCCTCGGCGGATAGCTCCTACACCAATAACAAGGTGATCGTGGCGCGAAATTACGTCACGCTCGCGAATTTCTACGATCCGCAGGAGGTCCACTCCCCAGCTGACGAAATGGGACACGGAACCAGCGTAGCGAGCATCGCCGCCGGCGTCCGGGCCGAAGGTCCATTGTCACCCATCCAGGGCATCGCTCCCGGCGCTTTCTTGGGAAGCTACAAGGTGTTCGGTGCCCCGGGAACAAACGAGTCAACCACAACGGCTGGCATTCTGGCGGCATTGGACGATGCAGTCGCTGACGGAATGCAGATCATTAACATGAGTATGGGAGGGTTCCCGATCAAGCCGGAGCTGGACCCCGAACAGCAGCAAATCGCCCTGGCGACCGGACTTGGGGTGCTCTTCGTAATCGCTGCGGGAAACGAGGGACCGGATGCCGGGACGATCACTTCTCCGGGAACGGCCCCCGAGGCGCTCACAGTGGGCGCGACGGCCAGCAGCCAGATGATCGTCAACAGCATCGAAGTTACGTCGGCCTCACCGGTTCCGGCCGACCTCAAACAGATCGCTTCGCTGCCTCCGGACGGGCATCCGATCAGTCAACCGATGGGACCCTATCCGGTCGTTTCGATTCGCGACCAAGACCCGGGCGAGCTCGCCTGCAGCCCACTCACCCCGGGCAGTCTGTCTGGCAAGGCGGCGATTATCAGGCGAGGAACCTGCACGTTCCAACAAAAGCTCCAAAACGCCAAGAACGCCGGAGCTGTCGCGGCGGTGGTCTACAATCAGTTCCCCACCGCGATCCTCCGGATGGGTGGAGTGACCGTCGACCTGCCCGCGGTCATGATCCCGCTCAACGAAGGCCAGCGGCTGGTTGAATTCTCGTCGGCCAACGCCACCAACGTACTCATGCAACCCGATGATGAGATCCATGCCATGCCCGTGCTCGCCGACGCGATCACTGCCTTCAGCAGCCGGGGCCCGGGCACCACCCTCGATATAAAGCCGGAACTAGTCGCCCCAGGACAGGACATTGTGGCCGCGACCAAGCAGACATCGCCGACGCCCGGTTACTCGTTAGCACTTGCCGGGACGAGTTTCTCCGCTCCCATAGTCGTCGGCGGCGCAGCCCTTATCAAGTCGCTCAACCCCGACCTTTCCGCCGAGGAGATAAAGTCACTTCTGGTGACCTCGGCCGACCGGGTGGCTACCTGGGAAGGCGCGCCTGCAAGGATTATCGAAAGTGGCGGCGGAAGAGTGAATCTGGCCCGTGCGGCAGCCCTTCGGACACTCGTCCAGCCGTCCGTGATCGGCTTCGGCGTGACCACGGAAAGCGCAGACAGAACCCTGAACCAGTTGATTCGTATTGAAAACATCGGTTCGGCACCGGTGCTGTATCACATCGAGGTCGTTGAGTCCTCGGTCCACCCTCACGCAAACCTGGTGCTTTCCGCGAGTAGCCTTCTTGTCCAGCCTCAGCAGACAGGCGAAGTATTGCTCGAGGCGGTTCTCGTGCCACCTCTCGTTTCGGGCGTTTTTGATGGGTTCCTGCGAATTCGTTCCGACGATGGCCAACAGGAAATGACCGTCTCCTATTGGGGCGCCATCGGCGTTGAGGACCGCACTCGGACAATCAGGATCAATGCCCAATCGGGCGCGGCGGCACTTCGGGACGAACTGCGGAAGGCCCTCCCCGGAAATCGCATCGAGATAACGGACAACGCGATTTACGACGGCTCGCTTAAAATCGGGGTCAATGAAGACGGTGTTCCCTTGAACGGACTGAGTATCCGTTCAACGGGGCAGGAAAAGGCGACGATCGAAGCCATCTCTTCCTCGGATCCGAACATCATTATCACGGCACCCGGCCAGGTCGAGCTCGAAGGTTTTGTCCTCAAAAACGGCCTTGGAGGCCTGTATACGACGGGGGCGGACGTCACACTGCGGAACATTGATGCAGCCGGCTACACAGCCTTTGGCGTGGTGGCCGAAGGTGGGCGACTGTCCTTGATCGACTCGTCTTTCAACAACTCGACCGAAACCGGGGTGGAGGTTTGGGGTGGTCACCTGGCGCTCGTCAACAGCAGGCTCATCGGAAATCGCCGAGGTCTCCTGCTCTACGACTCCGGAGGGCTTATCTCCGGCAGCCAAATCAGCCAAAGTTGGGATTTCGGGATGACCGCGCAGCGGAAACGGGTGGGGCTATACGAAAGCACTTTCTTCGGCAACCTTGGCACGAACCTCAGGCTGGAAGACAGCCTCGCGGTGATCAGAGACTGCGCTATTGTCGCAGGTGGGAGCAGCCTGGCCGATGGCGTTTACGGCTCTCAAGCTTCCGTATGGGCGCAGGACAATCTTATTGATTCCAATGGCGCTCATGGCGTATCCCTGCACGGCACCTCGGACTTCTTTTTGCTCCGGAATCGGTTTCAGTCGAACGAGAAGGGCGCCTTGTCGCTCGATGCCGGTTGTGCGGGCCTGGCCCGCTCGAACTGGTTTGGCAACAACGCAGAAGGGATTCTCGTCCGTGGTTCCTTCCTAACGCTCGGAGATTCAATCATCTACGGGACTACCAAATCCGGCGCAGCGGCAATCGAGCTGCAGGGAGGGGAGATCGCTCTCCACAACGTCACCGTTGGACAAAACACCGGAGTCGGCGTCCGGGTCCTGTCGGGGAACCATCTGATCACAAACTCCATTTTCAGCGGCAATGCGGGTGGGGACTTCTCCGGGGCGAGCGTCGAGAATATCAAGAGCAACCTGCTCTCAGGCGGTCAGTTCGCCGGCCAGAACGACAACATCCAGGGGGACCCGCTTTTCGTCAATCCGTCGGGGGACGACTTCTCGTTGCGAGGCACCTCCCCGGCTATTGATCGGGCAAAGCCCGAACTTGGAATATCCGAGTCCGATATCAACGGACATGAGCGTGCGGTCGATGGAGGCCGGGGCATGGGAATCAACCCGGATCTCGGAGCATTCGAGTACGGCTCCGGTGCCGCGCCCAGGTTGATCCTGCCCGTTCTTTCGACGCGGGCGGGCGAATTCGTCGGGCTTGCCGTCGTCAACACATCGGCAAAAACCAGCCACATCCGCCTCCAGGGCTACACGAGCTCGGGGACAACCTTTGGCAAGACTTTCGAGAAGGACATCGCCCCAAGGAGTCAGTTCAGCATTCTGCTGGCGGAAGCTCTTGAGTCGGTCGAGGAAGGATGGGTAGAGATTCAATCCGACCAGCCGGACCTCGTCAGCTTTTCGCTGGTCGGCAACTACGCGTTGACGCAGATGGACGGGGCGCAGCTAGCTCCGGCTTCCGCATCTCGAGTCTTGTTCCCGGAAGTGCGGGCAACCGGCGGGGTACAGACCCGATTTTTCCTGGTGAACCCGAACCCGGAGGCGCTCGAAGTGGTTTTTGCGTGGTATCCCGACGGTGCGAGTCCGCGGCAGCGAACCGTATCAATTCCGGCAAAGGGAGCGATAAATCCGAGCTTCGCCGACCTTTTCGGGATGCTCGGCGAAGGGTACGCGTCCGCAGCCGTCGAAAGCGGCAAGCCCGTGTTCGGCTTGGAGCTGTTTGGCCCTCCTCACTCGATCGGAGGACTGCTCGCGCTCGACGTCAGCCACGCGGCATCCAGACTGTACGGGGCTCAGCTCGCCTCGACCCAGGGAGTCGAGACGGTCATCACTCTCGTGAACGTCGGCCAAACGCCGGCTGCAGTGACCCTGGAGGCCTTCGCGGAGAACGGCACACTTCTTGGGAGTACCGCCATTCCGAACCTCGGGGTGAATGCCAGGTTCCGTCGGACCGCAAGGCAAGTGTTCGGATTCACATCGGACGTGGTGGGCTGGCTCAAGGTCCGATCGAATGACGCCAGGCTGCTCGGGAACGTGAGTTTCAGCGATAATTCTCAGAATTTCCTCGCCGCCCTTCCGCTCCAGCCCCGTGGAGCGCACGAATTCGTGCTCGGCCACGTCGCCCAGACAGCCGAGGCCTTTACCGGCGTGACCGTGCTCAATGCGTCCGCGGATGGGGCCGCGGTGCTGCTCGAGGTGTTTGACCGGGCAAACGTCCAGACGGGCCAGGTCGTAATGCACCTCCGCGCTGGAGAAAAGCGCGCGAGACTGCTCCCCGAATTCATCCCCGGTTTCGGCCGGCAGGAAGGTGGGTATGTCCGGATTCGTGCCAATGTCCCTCTATTCAGCTTCGAGCTCTTCGGCCATCCGGAATTGCGGTTCATGTCGGCTGTGCCGCAGCAGGTGACCGTGGCCGGATTCGAGTGACGCAAAAGGGGGGGGCGAGGGTGTTAAAAACGTGACCAGTTGTTCGAGCGGAAGCAGTTTGCGGCACGTACAGAACCGCAAACGCAGCGTAGTATGCGGAGTGCGCGGGTTTTCACCGATGGCAATTGCAGGCAGTTTACTTGGGCAACGAATTGCTTGCGGTGACAATCCGCGCACTTCGCATACTACGCTCCGTTTGCGGTTCTGCAAGTCTCGTCAGCTTGGCCCGTTTTCAGCACCGTCGTCCCGCTTTCGCAAAGGAAAGAGCCGATGAGGAACGCAAACAAGAGGAGACACCGCACATGACGTGGCAGCAAGTCTACGAGCCGCTCGGAAACCTTCCACTCTCTGCGCTGCTGGCAGCGCTCCCCGTCGTAGTTTTGCTGGGGTTACTCGCCTGGTTTCGTGTACGAGTCCACCTGGCCGCGCTCGCAGGTCTCGGCACCGCACTGGCGGTCGCGGCGATCTTTTACGGAATGCCCTTTCCACTTCTCGTCTCGTCGGCGGCATTCGGGGCAGCCTACGGCCTGTTCCCCATCGGCTGGATCGTCATCTGGGCGATTTTTGTCTACGACATCACGGTACGAACCGGGAAGTTCGAGACCCTCAAACACAGCATTTCCGGGCTTGCTGCGGATCGCCGACTCCAGGTGCTGCTGGTCGCGTTCAGTTTCGGAGCGTTCATTGAGGGGGCTGCCGGTTTCGGCACACCCGTGGCGATCTCCGCTGCCATGCTGATCGGCCTTGGGTTCCGGCCCCTGACAGCTGCCGGGCTGTCCCTGATCGGGAACACCGCCCCTGTTGCGTACGGGGCACTCGGGACCCCGATCATCGCGCTCGCCAGCGTGACGGGTCTTCCGATCCTGGACCTGAGCGCAATGGTGGGACGTCAGTTGCCGTTTTTTTCAGTGCTCGTGCCCTTCTGGCTCGTCTGGGCTTTTGCCGGCTGGCGCGGGATGAAGGAAGTGTGGCCGGCCTGTCTCACGGCGGGCACCAGCTTTGCGGCAGCCCAGTTCCTGATGAGCAACTACCACGGGCCCTGGCTGGTGGATATCGTCGGGTCGATCGCGTCGATTCTTGCCCTGATCGTCCTGTTTTTCGTCTGGCAACCACGCGCGGGCACCGCGGACTTCGCCAAGGAGACGCCTGCCGAGGCGGGCTCCACGCCGGACGGCCGGGCAACCTTCTACGCCTGGATGCCGTGGGGAATCCTCTCGCTGATGGTGTTCACCTGGGGCCTGCCGCCGGTCAAGGCCGCCCTGAACCGGGTGTTCCTGTTCGCTCTCGAAGTGCCGTACCTCCACAGGGCGGTTGAACGCGTTCCGCCGGTCGTCGCCGCGGTCCGGCCCGAAGACGCGGTCTTCAATTTCAATCTCCTGTCAGCTACCGGAACCAGCCTGCTGATCGCCGGCCTTCTGTCCGGCCTTCTTCTGGGGCTGAAACCCGGGGAGCTATTCCGGGTCCTCCTCGGC
The DNA here is from genome assembly GCA_964421755.1 of uncultured Acidobacteriota bacterium. Taxonomy (GTDB): domain Bacteria; phylum Acidobacteriota; class UBA6911; order RPQK01; family RPQK01; genus CAVUUN01. Next base: position 2,321 of record CAYQYP010000195.1, on the reverse strand, counting down.
ACCCTGAAGCGAGTGCGGTTTTCACTCGTCACAATAGCAGCGATGCTTGCGCTTGGTTTCACTACCCGTTATGCCGGGCTTGACGCCACACTGGGGCTCGCCTTCGCGAGCACCGGATTCCTCTTTCCATTCTTCTCCCCGATGCTAGGGTGGCTGGGAGTTGCGCTCACGGGCAGCGACACGTCTTCCAACGTCCTTTTCGGAAACCTGCAGCAGATAACGGCAGAACAACTGGGGTTTTCCCCCGTGCTCGCCTCGGCTGCCAACAGCTCGGGCGGGGTCATGGGGAAGATGATCGACGCGCAGAGCATCGTCGTTGCAAGCGTGGCCACGAATCAACACGGGCACGAAGGGGACATCTTGCGCTATGTGTTCTTTCACAGCCTCGCGCTTGCCGCGCTTGTGGGGCTGCTGGTTCTCGCGCAAGCCTACCTGGCGCCCTGGATTGTGCCCTGAAGGGAAAGGGGCAAAGGGGCAGAGGGGTAAAGGGGTTTAGTAACCTTCCTTCAGTCCTGCTTCCTCATCGATCAGATAATGCTTGTCGGCTGAAACAGCGCTAAACTCCTGCTCCTTGCCACTGGGCCACCAGACGTGCACGCGGTCAGCCTTGTTCTGTTTGCCGAGTCCGAAATGCGCCCGCGGATCGCTGGATGAGTAGATGCCGACGGTCCGCTTGACCTCCCAGACCTGCTTTTGTCCGCCGGTCTCGACGGTGATCCTGGCCCCGATTCCGTCGCGGTTGCTTTTCCGCCCCACGGTCCGGAACATCAGCCAGTGGTTGGAGTCGCGCCGGTCGTTTCGGAGCAACTGCGGAACGCCGTTCATGTTCGCGACGACCATGTCGACGTCCCCATCGTTGTCATAATCGCCGAAAGCGACCCCGCGGCTCACGGTGGCGCGCATCAGGTCTGGACCCGAATCAGCGGTGACGTTCAGGAACCTGCCATTTTTGGTATTCAGGTAAAGCGTCTTCGGCTGGCCCCACGTTTCGTTCAGCTTGGCATTGATAAGGTAGGGGTACACGTGTCCGTTGGCGTGGAATAGATCTTTCCAGCCGTCCAGATTGAGATCCACGAATCGGGTTCCCCAGCTTACGGATACCTGCGGGTTCTCGATGCCGGATTGAGAGGTTACGTCTTCGAACATGCCCCCGCCCTGATTCCGATACAGGGCGTTGTACTCCATGGAGAAGTGGGTGAGGTAGACATCAAGAAGCCCGTCGTTATCGTAATCGGCTGCATCGACACCCATGTTGGCCTGCTCCTGGCCGTCGGCGCTGACGGCCAGCCCGCTCAAAAAGGCCGACTCTTCAAAGGTTCCGTCGCCCTTGTTCACGAAGAAGAGGTTCGGGGTCGCGTCGTTGGCGACAACAAGGTCCAGGTCCCGGTCGTTGTCGAGGTCGGACCAGATGACTCCTAGCCCGAACAGATTGTCCTTATCGACTACTCCGCTCTTCTCGCTGATTTCCACGAAGGTGCCGTCGCCTTTGTTCCTGTAAAACGAGTCCCTGGCACCGGGGATCCCGCGAGGCCCGCACATGACGGTGTTCCCCCGGTGATTACAGCGTGGCGAGGGCAGGCTGTCGATATCGATCGACAGGTAATTCGACACGTAGAGGTCAAGAAGGCCATCCCTGTCGTAGTCGCCAAACGCCGCCGAGGTGCTCCAGCGGGGATCGCTGACACCGGCTTTAGCGGTTACGTCGGTGAAGGTGCCATCGCCGTTGTTCCGGTACAGGACATCGGGGCCGAGGTACGTGAGCAGGATGTCCGCCCACCCGTCGTTGTCGTAATCCGCTACTCCGACGCCCATCCCCCAGCCCTGGAACCGAATGCCTGCTTTGTCGGTGACATCCTCGAAGGTCCCGTCGTGCCGGTTGCGAAAGAGCGATGCATGGGGACTGTCCCTTTTTCGGAAGCGCTCCAAGGTGGATCCCTGGGCAAACACAACGTCAAGCCACCCGTCATTGTCGAAGTCAAGGAAAGCCACACCTCCGCCCTTGGTTTCGAAGATGTAGTTCTTGACCAGGGGATCTCCGTTGATGTGCTGAAACGTCAGGCCTCCCTTCCCGGCGACGTCGACAAACAGCGGCATTGGGTCGAAAGAATCGGCGGTGGAAGCGGGGAGAAAGACGAGGAGGAGCAAGAGAAGCAAGAACGACAGGCATTTCGTGAGGAATTTCGGGGACACCAAGCGTAATTTCTCAACTCGATTAAGAGCGGATCTGCCAATGCAGACATGAAGTGCGGCAAGACGGGGCATATCCGGCTGCAGTCTACCACAGGGGGGATCTTGGAGCGCGGACGTCTCGTCCGCTTTCG
>CAYQYP010000194.1:0-38980 GCA_964421755.1 uncultured Acidobacteriota bacterium | reverse complement strand
GACTTTGATCCCGAACTCATCGGCCAGGCGCATGAACATCAGCATCTCGTCCGCACGGTACGCATGGACGTGCATTCGGCGTTCACCTTTGAGCACCTCGACGATCGGCTCAAGCTTCAGATCGCGCCGCGGGGCGATCAGGGGAAAGACACCCTCCTTCTTCTTTCGTTCGTATTCCTCCCACTGGCGCGAGTACTCGCGTGCTTCCAGGAAGGAGGACCGGATCACGTCCTCAACGCCCATCCGGCTGGCCGGGTATCGCCGCGGCCCGGCCGATGTGAAGTTCGACCGCTTCGGGTTCTCGCCGAGTGCGAACTTCAACCCGGGTTTTCCGTCGGCGAGAATCAGCTGCTCGATCGGCCGGCCCCACCTCAGCTTGATGACGACGTTTTGGCCGCCGATTGGATTAGCGCTTCCATGAAGGACGTGGGCCGTGGTAACGCCCCCGGCCATGTCGCGATAGATGTTTATGTCTGTCGGGTCCAAGACGTCTTCCATCCGGGTCATGGACGAGACGGCGACAGACGCCTCGTTGATGGAATCGGATGCTATGTGGTTGTGGCAGTCGACGATTCCCGGGGTCAGCCACTTCCCAGCGGCATCGATAATCTGAGCGCCTGCACCCGCTTGGAGATCCGGTCCGATGGCCGCGATCTTCCCCTTCTGAATCAGCACCGAAGTGTTCTTCAAGGTCCCGTGGGTTGCGGTCATCACCGTGGCGTTCTTGATCAGCGTCTCGTCCGGCCCGCCCGGCAGAGTCTCCGAGAAACGAATTTCGGCCTGTGGAGCGGTTTCGGCCGGGGCGTTCTTTCCTGCCGCCTGCGCTTTTGAGGCTTCGCGCTCGTTTTCCAGTTGCAGCTCGAAGAGCTCGCCGTCGACAAAAACCTGTGTGAGCTTCGATTTTTCTTCGAGGATGTCTCCTTCGCTGATCAGGAGGTTCGCGATTTTGCCGTTTTCGATACTGCCGAGTTGCTGGTCAATACCGAGGATCTGGGCGGCCGTTAGCGTTGCAGCCCGGATGGCCATCTCCTTTGAGAGCCCGTTGCGCGTAGCTAGCCGGAGATTCTTCAGGAAATCGCGTGGATTCTTCAGCCCGTCCGAGTAGAAACCAAACCGGACCGCCGCCTTTTCCAACAGTCCGGCGGCTCGTGGGGCGTGGTGCCGGAACTGCAGCTGATCGAGGCTGTCTTCGGCCTCGGGGTTGCTTTCTTTTTCTTTCTGCGGGAAGTTCAGGCTGACCAGCACCGGCACATTTCCCTCTCGCAGAAGTTGTGCCGCGCGATCGGCCTCGAATCCTCCGGCCACGATGCAGTCGATCGACTGTTCCCTGGCGAGGAGCACTGCTCGCCTGATTTCGCGCTCGCGTTTGCCGGAGAAGATCAAAGGCGAGTGGCGCTCGAGAACCGGCTGGAGTGCTTCGAGCGTTCGGTCGTGGTCGAGTCTCTTGAGGCCCCTCGGGTTATGCGCATACACAGAGGTCGCTTCGCTGTAGCGCCGAGCGTCGAGCAGCGTCTGCCGGAGCACCGCCATCACTCCAAGCAGGGAGCCCGGGTAGGCGTTCCGGCTATTGCTTTCAAAAGACGCACGGGCCGCAACGGAAGCCGCAACGGTCATTCGACGCGTATCACCGTTGTTCAGGTTGAGGACTGCGGTCTGCCCTGCGAAGATCCCTTGGGAGGGACCGACATGCAGCGTAAGAACTCCTGATTCTCTCCAGGCTTCGAAGTCCTTCGATTCGCTGTCGACGAGGTCAACTGCCCGGATGTGAGCGAGCATTCCGCCCTCTGACTCGGGCTGTTCCTCGCGCGCGCTCGAAGCAGGTGACCTGTCCGCGGTGCGCTGTTGCTCGCGTCTTAGCCCTACCTCGCTCAGACAATCAATGAACCCCGGATACACGTACTTGCCTTGAAGGTCCATGACCCAGGCGTTCGAGGGAATCGGAACGCCCGGACCAGCTGACTCAATCAGCCCGTCGCGTATGACAACGGTGGAATTCTCGAGCACGAGTCCGTCCCCGACTACCACGGTTGCATTGCGGAGGGCGAAAACAGGAGGTGAAGTATTCGGGAGAGTCCCGACGGGCGAGGTTGACGTCTGTGCTTGCACCAGACAGGCGAGCGGAAGCAGAACCACGAACAAAACTCTTGTGATCATCTCCTCCCCTTTCGGAGGTCGGAATCTATCTCATCTCGGCCCGGCAGGCAATTTGAAAACAGCGCTGCTGTTGAGATGGGCGTCAGGACATGAAAAAATGGCTCCAGTATTTGCCTCGATAACCCGGTCCAGTTGCCGACAAAAAAAGGGAGTGGACGATGGCGAACAAACTCTCCTGGCGCCTGATGACGACCATTTGTCTATCAGGCCTGCTGCTTGGCTTTTCAAGTGACGGGACGCGCGAACTTCGGAACGCAAGGTTCACAAGAACGGGGTTCTTGAGCGATCGGCAGATCTCCTTGATCCAACCCGGGCTGAACCTGGAGGTCCAGGGTATTTCAGCGGCAGGAGGCGTCGTCTCGCTGGTCTACACGATCACCGACGATCGCGGCCTTCCATTGGACCGCGCCGGTGTTTTCACTCCGGGTGAAGTGGAAGTCAACTTCGTCCTGGCGCAGCTCCCGCCCGAGCCGTTCGGAGTCCCCGAGTACAACGCGATCACGCTCCGTTCGGTGACCAGTCCGATAACCAACGTAACGACGCAGCAGCCGGCTGCGGACCAGGGGGGCACCACCGAGGAGATTCAACGGGGCACGTACCGATACACGTTCAACACACCGCTACCGGCCGGAGCAGACCCAAACGGGACCTACGCGATCGGTATTTACGCAGAGCGAGACTTGGCCGAGTTCGAGCTGGAGCCGGAATTCTTCAATGAAGTCGTCAGTTTCAGCCCGTCGGGCGGGGCGCCGCAGGAAATCCACGATGTCGTCAGCAATGCGGCGTGCCAAAAGTGCCACCATCCGTCTCTTCCCGATGGAGCGGTCGAGGCGCACGGAGGGGCCCGACAAAAGATCGAATTGTGCGTCATGTGTCACACGCCGCAATTGATCGACCCGGATACCGGTGTCGATCTCGACATGGAAATGATGACGCATAAGATCCACATGGGGGCGAATCTGCCAAGCGTCCAGGCAGGCACACCCTACCAGGTTATCGGGTTCCGGCAAGCCGTCAATGACTACTCGCACGTGGTTTTTCCACAGGCCATCACCAATTGCGCTACTTGTCACAACGGGTCCGAACCGCCGCCTGTCCAGGTCGAGGCATTTCTCCTGCAGCCGACGGTCTCGGCCTGCGGTTCTTGTCACGATGACGTGAACTTCACCACCGGACAAGGACATCACGGGATTGCGGTGACCGATCCGGAAGCCTGCGAGACCTGTCACTGGCCCGCCGGCGATCACGAGTTCGACGCATCGATTCAAGGTGCGCACACAAATGTCAACCAATCCACACAGCTGGAAGGACTCAATATAGAGATCCTGGAGGTCGCCAACAGCGGCCCGGGCCAGGCTCCGTCCGTTCTGTTCAGTCTGAAGAACAACGCCGGCCAGGCCATAAATCCGGCGAGCCTTGATTTCTTCAATCTCGTTATTGCTGGACCAACTACCGACTACACGACCCTGATCAGCGAAAGTGGAGTCACTGATGCGGTTCCGTCGGGTGGGAACTTCATGTATTCCTTCAAGACGCCGCTTCCGGCAACCGCAGCGGGAACTTTCGCGGTGTCGGCCGAGGCGTACCGGAACGTCATGATCAATACCGGCCAGGAGCAGCCGACACAAGTCCGGGAAACGTCCGAGAACCCGGTTGAGTTCTTTTCGGTCACGGGAGAGGTTCAGCGCCGGCGTGTCATTGTTGCCGACGCGAAGTGCGAGGCCTGCCACGGAGACCTCGCTTTCCACGGAGGGATCCGGCATAACGCGACCGACTATTGCCAGTTCTGCCACAACCCGACGGCGACCGACGCGGTTGTGCGTCCGGCCGACCAGAATCCACCCCAGTCGATCGACCTGAAGTTCATGATTCACCGGATCCACCGGGGAGAGGAACTGACCAGGGATTTCACGGTATTCGGCCGTGGCAGCCAGCCGCACACGTACAACGGCGTGGTCTTTCCGGGTGACTTGCGCCTGTGTACCGCCTGCCACGAAGGCGAGACCTATCAGATCCCTTCACAGGGAGTAGTCGCGACCACCGCACCCCGGGAGTTCTACAGTCCGATACCGCCGAATTCCGCAGCTTGTCTGGGCTGTCACGACAGCCTGGATGCCGCGGCCCACACCTTCGTCAACACCAGCGCTTTCGGTGAATCGTGCGGCTCCTGTCACGGCCCCGGTGCCGAGTTTGCGGTGGAAAAAGAGCACGCGAGGTGAGGGGACAGCTGACCGGCTGACCGGCTGACCAGCTGACCGGCTAACCGGCTAACCAGCTGACCGGCTGACCGGCTAACCGGCTAAACAACTGAGAAGGTGTGAAAGAATCGAGAGACGAGGCGAATGTACGTCTTCGACCCCAAGGGGGTCGCGTAGCAAAGCCCAGGGTTGGCCGCGTTGTCTGCGGCCTACCCTGGGTTGGCGTCTGGCAACAGCCCAACCCTGAAGGGGTTGCGCATGTTGCTCGATACGCAACCCTTTCAGGGTTGAAGCGCTCCGGCCTGGTACCCAGGGTAGGTCGCAAAGACGCGACCAACCCTGGGCTTTGCTACGTAACCCCTTCGGGGTAAAAAGCCTCTGGCAGCTCCTTATTTGAGCGCCTGTGCCCCTTTGGGGTCGAAAACCGACTCTTCGCAAGCAAGACCGATTTTTTCACACCTTCTCAGTGGTCAGCGGGCGGACGTTTTTCCCGGCTTTTCGAAACAGTACACCGGCCACATTTCGCACATACTGCTCGTCGCTGATTCCCTCGTGCGCTTCTGGAGGAAAATCGACCATCGCCCGGAAATGGGTGGCCAATTCCGAGAACAGATCCAGACGGGCTTCCGGATCAAGACTGTCTCGCCGGCGGATTGCCTCCAGCGCCAACCATGCGTCACGCGCTGAAGCCCGCTGACAGAGGCGGGCAGCCAGGTGCGGATAGGCGAGCAGTGAGTTGAATTTCGGGGGTGTGACCAGGTTCAGATCCGGTTCCGACAGCGCGGACATGCTGGCGACGGCAGTATTAGCCACCCAGTCACCCAGACGCTGTCGTCGCCGATTGAGCAACATCATGACACCTCCGACGAGGTAAAGGACGGGCGCCTGGTCGATTGTCCGGATGACGTTGCGGAGAATGATCTGCTGAGGCTGCAGCTTCAAACCCTGAACGTCGATGACCCGGATGGCCAGGATCCTCTTGCCGACCGTCTGGCCGCGCCAGTACCATTCGAGCAGAATGGAGTAGAGAACCTGGAGCGCAAACGCCAAGAAGGCCAGAATGGCCACTGCAAAATCCGGGCTGATCAGACGCATCCAGAATAGAAGCGAGCCAAGAATGCTGACCACCAGGGCCACGCACAGACCATCAATAATCCACGCAAGCAAGCGGGAAAACGGCCCGGCGAGAGCGTAAGCGAAAACCACGCCTTCGGGAGTCGTGATTTGAAGGCGTGCGTCACTCATGATCGCGTTCCCTTGGCTCCCACTGGCAGAAAAGAGGTGTCCGACTTGGAAGTCGGACCAACCCGGCCAACAAAGAACAGGTACCAGCAGAGCAGGAGAAGCTCCCCAAATCCGAACGCGATTTTCGCCCAATACGGAAGCACGGGTTCATGGTATTGCGAGAAAAAGGCTTCCACGATGCCGGCCCAGACAAGCAATAGCGCGGCACCCGCGATCAGCGTGACAAGGTCAACGGAGACATCGCGAAGCCGGGCGACGAGGGGCTTTGAGCGGGCGCGGCCAATCAGGGCGCCCGCCAGTACGAATCCCGCCTGCGCCGCGACCAGGATCGCCGGGATCTCGACCGCCCCGTGCGGCAGGAGCCACCCGAGGAGGAACAACAGGTGCCCGGCAAGAATGTAGTCGGCCGAAACAGCTCCGAGCCCGGCCCCGTTCTGCAGGAGCACGATCGCTGTCCCTATGCCCCAGCTAGCCCCGAGAGACAGGGTGAAGAAAGCGACGCGGATGTTGTGCGTCATCAGGTACGCCGAAAAACGGGCCTTCATCGGTTCAAGCTCCGACCGGTTCCCCGTTTCTTCCATCCGCACTCGCTCCGAGGGGTCGCCACTCAATTCGGGAAAAGGCATCAGGTAGGCTTTAGAATCGGGGTCGGCCACCATTGCGCCGGCCCCAAAGCCGGCCCCGACGGCGGTCAGACAGGCAGCGAGCAAGAAGCATCTGATCTGCCTTCGGAAGGTTTGAGGCAGGGTGCCGGTCAACCAGCCGACGAACTGCATTTTCCGATCGGTTCGGGCCGTGTGGTATATCTCCCCATAACCTCTTCCGACGAGAGACTCCAGGTAACGGGTGACGCCGGGCTCGTGGGCCGACGTCTGCAGTTTCACCAGATCTGCGCAGGCTCTCTGATAGAGGAAGTGAAACCGTTTCACCTCTTCCAGGCTAAGGTTGGCGAACGGTTCCCGCTCCACTCGCCGCAGAAGCGACTCCAGCTCGTTCCAGTATTTTCGCTCCTCCATGAGGAAACGGGGGACGTCGATTATCACAGGAGTTGCCTCTGCTTGACGTTGAAGTACTGAGCGATCAGCTCGGAGCTGAACCGGGCGGCTGTCAATTGCTCGTATCGAACGCCGATCCGTTGCAGGGATCGTTGGATCTCGACGCTTTTCTGCCATTCCATGTGCCCGGCCAGGGCACGGTACACGTCGTCTGTGGTTTTTACATCGCTGCCGGCGAAAAGCTTGCCCGTCCAGGCGTGTCGGAGGCTGTTGACCAGGACCAGGTGGCGGCGTCCGATGATCTCCATATTCCGGACAAACCCTTCGGCAGCGACCGGGTCGTCGAGATCCGTCAGAAAAACCAGCAGTGCCCGGCGGCGCAGGCGGGTGCCGATAAAAGAGGCGAGCTCTTCCAAGTCCGGGCTCACTGCTTTGGCCTGCAGATCGTAGAGCGCCTGCCGGCAGGCCTGGAAACTGCTTCTCCCCGCGCCTGCCCTCACAAAGCGGTCAATCCGATCACTAAACGCGACAGCGCCAAACAGGTCCCCCTGTTTATGTGCGGCCGCGGCCAGCAGTAACGTCGCGGTCAGGTAATACTCGATCGCCCTTTGTTTCGGTGTGTCCTCCGTCCCGTTTGCGAGTCCTCTTGGGCTGCTCGCTCGCAGCGGGTACGCCTCTTCCTCGAGAAAACGTCCCGCCAGGCGCGAAACGTCGAGGATCACGTAGATTTGCTGCGTCTTCTCCACCTGGAATAATTTCGTGATCGGGCGGCTGCGCTTGGCCGTCGCCTTCCAATGGATCTCGGAATAGCTGTCCCCCGGCATGTAATCGCGCAGCTTCTCGAACTCCCGCCCTTGGCCAAGTTGCCGCAGTCGGTGGGCGCCGGTAATGCCCCGCACGAGCAATGAAGCGGCCCTTTTCCGCTCCCGCAGCAGGTCTGGGTAAACGCGGATTTCCCCGGCGCACGGTTTCCTTCCCTGCAGGTTCCAAAGTCCCAGCCTGGAACCTGACTCCAGGTGACAGTCGTGCAGGAGATAGCGGCCCCGGTTAATGGCCGTCACCTCCCATTCGCAGCTGGCCGCAGCCGAAGCCGGCACCTCGATCCAAAGCACCCGGCTTTCGCTTTCAAGACCGGCCGGGAAGGCAAAACCGATCCTGATCGTGATCCGCGTTTGGGCGCGATTGTACAAGCGGATAAGCAACCTCCCCGGCCGTAGACGGGCCAGGCGGGTGACGACCGGGATTTCGACGCTGATCCCGGCCAACGGCCGGGAGACGCTGACCGCGTCTGCGATCGCGATGGCCGTGTAAATCAGGAAAGCCAGGGCAGCCAGCGCCGGCGCGACGGCCAGGCACACCCCGGCCGGTAGCAAAACGGCGGCGGACCACCAAATCAGGCGACGCTGCGGGACGATCATCTTGGCACTTCCACTCCCTGGACCACCCGGTCGATCTCCTCTTCGATGCTGACACCTTCGATCTCGTATTCGGGCCGGAGGATCAGCCGATGGGCCAAAACCGGATGGACCATCGCCCGGACGTCGTCCGGTGTCACAAAATCGCGCCCGCCGACCGCGGCGTGCGCTCTGCTGCTCAACAGCAGGGCCTGGGTGGCACGCGGGCCAGCCCCGACCAGCACGCTTTCGTGGGTGCGCGTTGCGCGGACTATGCCGACGATGTAACCGGCCAACTCGTCACGGACGGTGATTGCCTCCAGGGACTTTCGCATGTCTACCAAGTTCTGCTCGTGCAACACCGTCTGGACCGCCCCGGACGCGAGCGTAGCTTCCGGGGATTCCGGCCCCAGCATCCGCCTGGCCAGTTCCATCTCTTCGTCCCGGCCAGGACAATCCATTTTGATTTTAAGCATGAAGCGGTCTTTCTGTGCTTCGGGCAGCGGATACGTACCCTCGTGCTCGATCGGGTTCTGGGTCGCGAAAACCGTGAAGTTTTCCGGCAGGCGATGTTCCTCGCGGTCGATGGTCACGGCCCGCTCCTGCATAGCCTGAAGTAGAGCGGACTGCGTTTTCGCGGGAGCCCGATTGATCTCATCGGCAAGTAGAAACGAGGTGAAGATGGGGCCGCGGACCAGGCTGAACTCGTTTCGCTGTAGGTTGAATACGTTGGTTCCGGTGATGTCAGCGGGCATCAAATCAGGCGTGAACTGTATCCGGGCGAAAGGGCACCCAAGGACATGCGCGAGCGTGCGCACCAGCAGTGTTTTTGCTATGCCTGGAACTCCCTCGATCAGCGCGTGGCTGCGCGTTGCGATAACGATGAGCGCCTGGTCGACCACATCGGCCTGTCCCACGATCACCTTCGCGACTTCCCGTCGAGTCCGGTTCAGAATCTCATTCACCCGATCAAGTGCTGCGTTCATCTATTCTTCCTTTTTGGATCCCCGGAAACCTCTCCGGCTCAATTCGTCCTGGATTTGACCGTACGCTTGGACGAGGTCCCGCTTCAGGACCGACTCGGACCCGGCTTGTACAGCCATCTTCTCTATTTGCGCAAAGGTGTCTTCATCCACCCGTGATGTCTTCCTCCACTCCTGCACCGCCAGGGCCAGAATCCGATTCTCGGGTATGGAACGCCGGACCAGGGCCGCAAGACCTGTTCCCGACTCGGCAGGTCCCGCCTGCCGATCGTCGAGAGGACGCGCCGACAGGGGCACCAGGGGGCAACTGTTTCTCCAGACAAAAAGGGCAAAGACGAACAAAACAGCGACGAGCACCCCGTGAAGCCTGTAGCGTGCAACCAGGTTGGTAAGCCCCGGCTGATCGGAAACGCCCAGGTGAGATTCATCAAAAACCACCTTTGCCGCCCCGTCCATCAGCCAAATCAGGAAAGCCGTCTGGCGAGTTTTCCACATCGCCTCGTTGGTCAGCAGGTAGGAATCGGCGAGCACGATCAGCCTGCCCTCGCCCAGATGCCTCGCCAATGCGACCGCGTTCCCGCCATCGAGTGTGAGAAGGACTTCCCAAGAGGAATCCATGGCCTCTAGTCGCGAGCGCCGGGGCCAGGGAATCGTCTGCGGAAGCGCCGTCCCCTCAGCACCGTGAGCTTTGGAGGGCGGTTCGCCCGCTTCTGCTTCCTTGGGCAAGGGAGTGCGGTCATCCGGTCGGAAGCGCAAGCCAAAAGCTTCCTCGGCGACGCGTTTTTCAGGCCGCTTCTCCGCTCGTCGAGTCTTTGGCTTCGTCTTCGGCTCCGGCTGCTTTCTGTCCTGGAATTTAGGGCGGCGAGTGCTCGAATCAAAAGCCAAGACGACACGGGTGCCCTTCTCAACGATTGCGCGCAGCGCTGATGCGTCCGTCTTCGTCATCGACTCCCAAGAGGTCGGGGTCACCCCGGCCAGAACAAGCGTCGTTTTCGGGGTGAGGCGGGTCTGGGCCAGCGGCAAATAGTTTCGTTCCGCACGGATCGAGCCGACGCGTTCGACCGCCTCGTAGAGAACCTCCGTGCCGTCCGCGTCTGCGCGCAGGCTCGAATAGGGTGGATAGACTTCACCCACCTCGAAACCGAGCAGAAGCAACCACAAACCAGCCAACGCGAAACCAGTTCCCAGGACGAGGCCCAAGGGGAGAAGGAGCTTTCGAGCGGTGGGATTGGCGTTGAGTTGGCCTTGGTCCATTCTTTTCCCTGTATTCGGGAATCTCCGAGAGATGCGGTACCTACCTCGCTGGTTGCCAACCGGGCCGAAAAGCGGCGGATTCTGAACGGCGAATCCGCCCTACAACTGATTGCTTCCGCACGCCGAGCTGTCGTAGGGCGGATTCGCCGTTCAGAATCCGCCGCTTTTCGGCCCGGTTGGCGAGTTCGACCATCTATGTCCCCGAAATTCGAAGCCCCTCCAGGAAGCGACGCATTTCCTCCAGTTCGGCGCTACTTGAATTGTGGGCCCCGTACCAGACGCGTTCGAACACCAGGACCATCGGCTCAAAACATTCGACAACGCCTGGCTTGCCCCGGGTTTTGCGCTGCAGTTCCCGCAGGTAATCGCGGTTTGATTTGAACCGCGTTGCCGTAATCAGCTTTCGGTCGGCGAGGCAGGCGAGCCCGGCAAGGTAGACTGCCCGAATAGCGAGGCGCATTTCTCCCCGGTCCACCATCTCGGCCGCCAGCCGGAGCCATCCCTCCTCGGGTAGTTCCGCCGGGCTTACGTCCGCATCGGTCAAATCCGGCGTAAGCAGAACCGGCGCCGGACGGGCGGTCTGCGGATTTCGACGGGCACCCAGAAGCATTCGAATAATCACGAAAAGCAGTACACCGACGGTCACGATCAGCAATCCGGTAGCGGCTGTCTTGATATCGATCCAACTGGTCCGGTTCCCCGACGACCTGCCAGGCGGATTGTCGGGCCAAAGCCAGCTGCGGACGGTCAGTATCCATTCAATCATCTTATCGATGGCTCGTCCGACGGCCCGTGCGAAGTCCCTCAACAAGTTCGATTGTCTATCGGAGCGCACTCCTTGCGGCGCGTGCCAGACGTGTTTGGGGCTCTTTAAAACCGCGTCTATCGAGCGGTCCATCTCCGGAACCGAAGGTCCGGATCCGGAAACGGATTCGGGAAATGCAGGGAGGCCCGCGGAGGGCACGGCCTGCGTGGCTCGCATTGCTTTTCCCTGCTGGGTTGTTTTCCCAGTCCCGGCAAGCACCGAGCCTCCGGCCACCAGCAGAAGCATGCAAACAACTGCCGCCGCCCGGGAGTTTCGCATCTGCCGCAGTTCGCTGCCGAGGTCTTCGCCGGTCCTCGCGGACAGGCCGTAAAAGCACCGAAGTACGTAAACCGCACGAATCAACGGGGATATCGCGAGGTAAGTCAGCGCGCCGGCTGCGACAAAAATCTTCAGGTCCAGGAGGCGCACTCCGAGCCGAGTGAAAGTCGATTCCCAACCCGTCAAGAACTTGACCAGGTGGGGCACGAGCAGGAGCACCGACATGAAATTTACAAAAGCGACGATTCCGGCGAGCATCACGAGCAGGATAACCAGTTGGTTGGAACCCGGCCAGAGTCTGGCCTGCCGCCATGCCACCCGCAATGCCCGCGTGGTCTTCGAACCTTCGTTGTTGGAGAAGGCCGGCATGACGATCAAGGTCAGATTGTGATGCAAGGCGTAGATCCAAGCGAAGGGGAAAATCAGAACGGCGGACAACAGGAGCCACACAAGCGAGATCGGCGACAATACGGCATGGCGACGGGCGATCGCCAGCCATTCTTTCCAGGTCCAGCCGAAAACCGAATCACCGGAGCGAGCCTGCCACAGTTCCGCGGCGAAAACAGATTGCCAGATCCGCAGCCAGATGTAGAGGACGGTTAACGAAGCGGAATAGCCAGCCAACTCCTCCGAAGCCCGGGGATTGTGAACCAGATTGAGCAGGTACAAGAGCAAGACGAACGTGAACGGAAGCGAGCCAACGAATCCCGATGCCAAAGAAGCCAATGGCATGCCCTTGAGCAGGGTCAGGGCCTCTTCCACGAGGTCCAGCGCGTCTCGTGATGGTAACGAACGATTCTGATCGATCATCCCGGGGCAACCATGGCGAGCACTGCTCTACCGAATAGATAGAACAGGAGACAGGTAATGATCAGACCTCCTCCAGCGGCCGACCAACCGGCCACGGATCTGAGCACGCGGTGACTTTCGCGGCCGGGCTCGGTTCGTGATTTCAGGCAGGCGCTACACAGGATGAGCCCCTGATGCTCGGTGGCGCACTCGCGACAAAAGTACTTCCGGCACTTCGCACACCGGGCCGCGGCCTCTCTTTGCGGATGCAGAAGACAACGCTGGGCGGACAGAGCATTCATGGCTCGTTCTCCCGAGAGCCGGAGCCCTCCACGAAACCGGGCGTGGGCGGGAGCCCGCCAGCTTCCTGCCGGGCGGGTTCGCGGTTCTGCAAAACAATGACAAGCCACCCGGCGAGTCCGAGCATGAAACTCCAAGTTGCGCTGCCGACCGTCATCCAAAGCGTATAGGGGGAGCTGTACGGCGAGCTGCCCACGTGCCAAACCGCACTTTGCGTCTGGTTGCGGGCGATCGTTTCCCAGAGTTGCACGGCGTACCAGCCCATGAAAGTGAGTACGCTCAGGCCCAATGCAACCCATCCGAGCAACCGCAGAATCCGGTTCGCTCGATTCCCGACGATAGCGAGCAGTGGGACACCCAGCAAAGCCAGAAGGAGCAGGGTTTCAGCGACGTCGAAAGCCGGGTGAGTCCGCAGCAGGTTACCGAACAGGACCGCAGCGTTTGCGAGACAGATAGAGAACAGTGCCATCGCCATCGGCCGTGCCCAGCGTGCATCGGTTGGAGGAGAAGGCTCCGGGGCGGTGAACAGCGGTACTTGCGTCGGACCGGCAGGCGCCCCTTCGGAAGGAGCGGTCACCGCGGGGTCCAACTGACTCTGTGCCGACTGGATCCGAGGCGCCAGTCGCTCCAGAGCCTTCGTTGTGACCGAGAGCCGCCACAACGCGGGGATCCTCTCGTTCTGAACCGCGGTAATCAGGTGGAAGGAACAGGTCGGTCCTCGCAGAAAGTGAATCAACCAGATGCCCGCGAGGACGACGAGAAGACCCACGATCAGCTGGGTTAGCCTGGCGAGAACCGGAGAATCAGTCAGAAGCACCGTTGCGAGGCCGATCCCCAGGATCGCGGCCGAGGAACCGAACAAGATGTGCAGAACGGCGCCGGTCCTCGTCCGCTGTACGGACATGGCTCGTATTTCGCTGAAATAAAAACGCTTCTGGATCTCGTGGACGCCTCTTAACTCGACGTGGAGGAGATGATCGCGACCTTCCATGAGCCTGGAGGAACCGATCGGCAGCAGTCGAGTCGAACCCAACTTTTGATAACCCTGATCGGCGCCGAAAACCGTTGTGATCATTGCTCCATCTCCTGGAGCTCCGGTAAAAACGCCAAAGCAATGATGATGACCGCCCACCACCCGAGTTGAAGCAGAGACAACACGACACTGGACACTATACCGACGCGAGCGCCTGCGCTCTCTGATCCTGGTGCATTCCAGTAACGGAATGCCATGAAAAAGACAGCCGGTGCGGTCAGGAAAGAGGGCCAACAGCACAGGAGCGCGCTGAAAAGACTCAGCGCCAGCACAATTCGGTCATAGCGAAGCAATTGAGTAGGCAACTGACCGAGCCTTCCGGCCGATTGCCGCGCTTCGAAACAGGACGGGCAGTAGTGTCGCTGGTTTGTTTCAAGATCACACAGCGAACAGAGAAAACGTCCGCAGCTTTCGCAAACCAGGACCGCCTTCCTGGTGACGTGATTGTAGCAGGTAGCCTCCCCGTCCAGCGCCTGCTCAGACGGCGTCGCTTGCGCCATCGGGTGGAGCGAAGCCGGAAAGAGCCAGGCATCAAACGGCGAGCCGCAGGACGGGCACGGGAAAGCGACCTGGCCGAGCGTCGGGGGAGGAGTGACACGAACAGAGCAGCGCGAACAGGCTATTTGAAAGTTCGGCATCTAGCTGTAAACCACCCAGGTGTTGCAGATCCGATCGTGAAGACCGCGCTTTTCGTTGTCAAACACAACCATCAGATAGCCGAATCCCATCGTAAACCAGTTCACCATTTCGCACGCATAACGACCGAGAGCCCGACCGTAAGTCGGTTTACCTCCCTGCGTCACGATCTTCAAGTTGCAGGCCATCTTGCCCAGTGTTGCCCCGTACTTGCCCACCATGAAGGTGTGGTAGCCGGCCGAACTACCGATCTGAACAACCATCAAGATGGCGTAGACGATCAACATCCGCACCATCATTGCATCCGCATTTTGCCCGGCTTGCGGCTGGATGTTTGCAAAGGCATTACCCATCGCCGCCAGCATGACGACAAGACTGACGATCGTGTTGAAGATCCAAAGCATGGTCAGGTCGATCATCTTCGCGCCCAGCCGGATCCAGAAGCCAGCACGGTTGCCGGCGGCCGAAAGCGACAGAGGGACGGGTGCGACACCTTCCTTCAGCTGTTGCAGGTAAATCGGCTTGCACTGGACGCAAAGTGCACGGTTCGTAAACTGGATGATGTCTTCGCTCGAATAGAGGCGGGCGCAATACGAGCAGGCAATGAGAGTGCCGGTTTCTAGTGCCGGAAGGGTCGCGGGTAAAGCAGCGAACGGAACCCAGGTGGCGAGTCCGGTGGTCCATACCGGGGTGTCCGGCCTCACGGTTCCCGACAGGGTCAACTGGTCAAACTGGCCTTGCGGAAACGGCCCGCTCTGGACCCCGTCCCGAAGGTAAAACCATTCTCGTTCCATCCAAGAGCCAGAGAGTATCTCATTAGGCAGGAGGGAGACAAGAACACAGACAGGGAGACAAGGAGACAAGGAGACAAGGAGACAGCCGCATGCAAAACGGGAAATGCTGAAGCTTACCGGCGCGGCTCCGACAAAATTACTCCTCTTCTGAACTCCTTGTCTCCAGCCCGCTCGTGCTCGTGATCGTGATCGTACTCGTAATCGTAATCGGCTTTTTGCCTTAGCTCCTTGTCTCCTTGTCTCCCTGTCTCCCTGTCTGTTTAAGCCGGATACGCGCCTTGGGGATAGCAGCCGAGGAAACGAAACACAGGTGTCATCTGCTTCACCGTTTCGATCGCCCGGCTCACCCTCTCGTCCTCTATAGAGCCGTGAAAATCGAGAAAGAACAGGTAGTTGCCCGGGTCATTGCGGTTCGGCATCGACTCAATGCGGGTCAAGTTGATGCCCTCGTCCGCAAACTCCTTGAGCACTCGGAAGAGCGCGCCCGCCTTATGCTCAGTGGCAAAGAGGATCGAACACTTATCTCCCCGGCCCTCGTTCCCGGTCCTCGAGATCACGAGGAAGCGCGTCACGTTGTTCCGGTGGTCTTCGATATTCTCGGCCACAACCGCAAGGTTGTAGTAGCCGGCGGCAAATGGACTGGCAATTGCAGCCGATCCCTTCGGTCTTTCACGAAGGAGCATCTTTGCCGCGCCAGCCGCGTCGTAGAATGGCCGTCCTTCCAACTCGTGGTCGGCCAGGTACTGCTGGCATTGGGAAAGCGCCTGGCGGTGCGAGTAAACGACGCGGATTTCGCTCGCGTCGGTGTCCGGGAGCGCGAGCAGGCAGTAATGGATTCTTATCTTGATCTCCCCGATGATCTGAAGGTGGGTTTCAGCCAGTGATTCGTTCACCCCGGCCAGTGTCCCGTCCAGGGTGTTCTCCACCGGAACGATGCCGTAATGGAGCAGGCCCGATTCGACCGCCTCGAACACCTCCCTGACTTCATCGCAACTGATGTAGATCAAGTTCGGATCGAATTCGCGGGCGGCAATCTCGCTGAAGGCGCCGTGCTCCCCGTGAAACCCGATCAATCTCAGGTTTTCACTTTGCAGCCGTTTGCTTTCCGAGATGATTTCTCGAAAAAGACCTTTGCAGAATTCCGGTTCGATCAGCCCCTGTGAATGCTTTTGGATGTACTCCACGACCTCGGCTTCACGCTTCTGATCGGTGATGCCCTGCTTGAACTTTTTAGTGCGGAGCGCGTACTCCATCCGGCTGTTGAGCAGTTTCAGGATCTCGAAATCGATCGTGTCGATCTTCTTGCGGATGTCATTCAGGTCCATCGTCTCTGTCCCCGTTACGCGCCCGGTACGCGGAAGTTCGGCAAATGACCTTTTTACCATCCGATGGAAGGCAGAGGCAACCTTACAAGCGAAAAGCGTAGGTCCGACTTCCAAGTCGGACACGAGCACGCGGCCAGCCATCTCGATGTTGCAGGCGTTGCGAAATGTCCGACTTGGAAGTCGGACCTACGCTTCTCGGGCCGATTGACGACCTGCTCGGCTTATCCGCGGCCACTTCCGGACGCAGGCGATTTACCTGCGCCGATCGCTGCTCCTGGCCCGACTGCTTACGAACAACTGCGTGAAAAACCAGCTCCCGTCTCGGGCTCGGGCGGCCCCAATCCCGGTCAGGTTGTAGCGCCCCTCGATGTTGGTTCGGTGACCGGAGCTATTGAGCCATGCCTGCACGGCTGCGCTGGCGGGATCGTCCTTGCCCAGATTCATACCGACGTTCTCGGCGGCTGAGGCGATCTTGATCCCGGCGTTCTCGATACGATCCTCGAATCCATCGTGCCCGAAATCCACCTTCCCGGTGGCCATTCGCTTGCTGTGCTCACGCGCCTGCTTGGTCAGACCGCTGTCCAGCGTCAGCTCGCCGAGATCCATTGAAGCCCGGTACTCGTTGACGAGCCCTAAGATCCGGGCTTCGAGCCGCTCGGCTGATGGGGCCCTGTCCGAATCAGCGCCGGCGGCGAACGGGGTGAGAAGCATGACGAACAGCAGACTAAGATTGATCACTGAGCCTCCAGTATTGTGGATGCGGTGCTGCCCTGTTTGTCTCAAAAGCGACGATCTGTGGCCATTCGTCTGGCTCCGAAAAGCGGTGGTGCCTTCGTGGTTGTACAATCTCCTCATGCCAGGCGAAAGCGATCTGTCCGCACTCCTTGCCCGAATGACCCCCGAGCTCCACGGAAGCGAATACGTCTTCTGCTCGGTTGCTCCGGACGTCGCCGAGGTTCTCAGAAACCAGGCGCTCGGTTGCTTCGAAGAAAACGAAGGCGTTTCACTCATACTCGAGCGGACCGCCGCTGATCAAGCCGGGCTCGCATATGACAGCGTCTGGAAGATGATCTCGTTGACGGTCCATTCAAGCCTTGAGGCCGTCGGTTTCCTCGCTGCTTTGACCACTCGGTTGGCATCCGCCGGGATCAGCGCCAACGTTGTTTCCGCCTTCTTTCACGATCATCTCTTCGTTCCGGTTTCGCTCGCAGAAAAGGCAATGGCGGTCCTGCTTGCGCTGCAGCACCGGGACTCAGGGGAACGCCACTAAGTAGAGGATCAGCCAGCCGAGCAGGGCTCCGAGAGCCACACCGGCCAGAACGTCCGAGATATGGTGCCGTTTGAGTATCACGCGGGAAACGCCGACGAGTATCACCGTCGCGCTCAGGATGATCGTCATCTCGAAGGATTGCAGGCGACCGATCAAGAGCGCTCCGACAGCCGCCACACGTGCTGTATGGATGCTCGGAAAGCTGCCCGAATCGATCCGCTCGAGGAAGCTCGACCCCGTCTGGTTGTCGGGCCGGGTGCGGCGCGCAACGAGTTTGATGGCACTGCAGACGACCTCGACTACCACTATGACGACAATCAGGGCAATGCCGAGCCGGACGTCAACCAGCATGATCCCCAGGCTGGCCAGGGTAAGCAGGTTGAAGGATCCGGCTGCCGAGTAGTCTCGCCAGATCTCGTGCCACTGTTTTGCCAGGAAATCGGGGTCGGCCATAGCTTTCGGGGACATGATACTTAATTCCCCTGCCGTTAGCGTGTTGTATCCGTAAGCAAAGGAATTAAGTTTCGTGTCCCCGAAAGTCCTGAAATTCCATTGCAAGGCGAGGCATTTCTGATTAGCGTGATCGCCATGAGCTTGATCCTCAGCATCGTTCTCTCCCTGGTCCAGGTTTTTCAGCCGTCAACGCAAGTCCCGGCCCCGACCGGTCCTCGGTTCACGAATTCGATCGGTATGGAATTCGTCCGGGTCGAGCCGGGTGCCTTCCAGATGGGTTTCGAAGGAAAGTCGCTTTCGCAAACGGTCACGAAAGTGACTGAGTTCGGAAGTCGGAGGACGATCTGGATTCCCGAAAACGGGGACTACGACGAACGTCCAGCCCATGGGGTCGCGCTGTCAAAGCCCTTCTATATGGCCGTCCGCGAAGTGACGAACCGCGACTACGAGTTGTTTGACCCGTCGCACGCCTACCTGCGCGGCAAACAGGGCTTTTCGATCGACGATAGCGAAGCGGTTGTTTTTGTCGATTGGTACCAGGCCAAGGAGTTCTGTGACTGGCTCTCGAAGAAGGAAGGGCTGTCCTATCGCCTGCCCACCGAGGCTGAGTGGGAATACGCGTGCCGGGCCGGCACGCAGACGGCCTTCTCCACGGGCGAAACGCTCCCGGCGGAATTCTTAAAGAACCCGGACAACAGCTGGTACCCGGAGCCCCACAGCAGTCGAGGCCGACAGGAAGTCGTGCCGTTGAACGTTGGGCGCACCCCGGCTAATCCCTGGGGCCTGTTCGACATGCACGGGAACGTGGAGGAATGGTGCCTGGACTGGTACGGGCCCTATGAAGCCGCCGATCAAACGGACCCCGTGGGCCGGGCGGATGGCGACTTCAAAGTCACCCGGGGAGGGAGTCACGGGACGGTTGCTTTTTACCTTCGCTCCGCAAACCGGTCGGGGGCTATTCCGACGGACAGGAGCCTTCTCATCGGTTTTCGGGTCGTGCTCGCAGAACCGCCCGCGGGGAAGGCTGCGGCCCGGGTTGTGGCCGCCTCGGCGTCCAATGTAGCCCGGAAGCCGCCCGCTGGCCTCGGTAAGGGTCCTGATCCGCGCAAACCGTATTTCTTCGGCCCCCGGCAGTACGTGAAGATCGCCGCGAATTCCTTCGGTCCCCTGTTTTCGGGACACAACCATGACCCGGGCATCGCGGAATGTCCCAATGGCGACCTTTTGGCCATCTGGTACACGACGGTTACCGAGCGCGGAAGGGAGACGGCCCTGGCAGCCAGCCGCCTGCGGTTCGGCCAGAGCGAATGGGAAGAAGCCTTTCCGTTCTGGGACGCTCCCGACCGCAACGACCATGCTCCGGCGCTGTGGTTCGATGGCCGGGGCACTCTGTACCAGTTTCTCGGGCTCTCGTCGGCGGCGACCTGGGGCCCTCTGGCAGTCACGCTGCGAACATCCACCGATAGCGGGGCAACGTGGTCGCGCGCTCGGTTCATTGCACCGGAACGTGGACCGCGGCATCAGCCGGTCGAATCGGTTATGAGGACGAAGGAAGGTTTCCTGGTGCTTCCGTGCGACGCCACACCTCAAGGTGACGGGGGGACTGCGCTTCTCATCAGCCGCGACGAGGGAAAGACGTGGACCGATCCGGGGGGGACGATCGCCGGGATCCACGCGGCCGTGGTCCAGCTGCGGGACGGCAGCCTGATGGCCTTCGGCCGGGGCGATACGATCGAGGGGCGGATGCCCCAAAGCACGTCGCACGACATGGGAAAGACGTGGAGCTATCAACCCGGCCCCTTTCCGCCGATCGGCGGCGGCCAACGCCTCGTGATGCTCAGGTTGCGGGAGGGACCGATTCTCCTGGTTTCCTTCGCGCCCCCGCAGGCCCAGGCGCGTACCCCGATCTTGCTGGTTGATTCGTCGGGTAAGCCCCGCGCTGTCGAGGGCCTCTTCGGGGCCCTTTCCTATGACGACGGAAAGAACTGGAGCAGGATTCGGCTGATCACCGACGACGGGCCAGGGCGCGATCTTCCGACGACCGACGGAAGAATGTTTCGAATGGGTCGTGAGACCGCCGAACCAAGGGGCTACCTTTCGATCTGCCAGGCGCAGGACGGCGTCATTCACCTGATTTCCAGCATCAACCACTACGCGTTCAACCTGAAGTGGTTGGAGACGCCAGCGCCGGCGGTGGAGTAGAAACCTCGCCAACCTGGCCGAAAAGCGGCGGATTCTGAACAGCGAATCTGCCCTACAACTGCTCGCCGACGCGTAAGCATTCGGTCGTAGGGCGGATTCGTTTTGCACAGAATCCGCCGCTTTTCGGCCCGGTTGGCGGGCTGCGTCACCGGCTCGCGATAGCATCACCAATCATCCGAAGGAGCAAACAGATGAATGGCGTTCCGGTCCTGTCAGTTCAAGCCGATTGCATCGCACGCGCCTGGGAATTGTCTTTGATCGAGTTGTACACGAAAGGGTGCACGATCAAGACACAGTATGACAAGCCTGACGACCCGCCCAGCAAGGACGCGACGATGCTCATCACCATCGCCGATCCACTGTCGGAACCGATGATCCACAAGGATTTCCCCGGAGGCCCGGAAGACCTCCAGGAGTATCTCATGGAGGTTTGCGATGGGATCAAGGACCACCTCGTGCGGGACCCGAACGATCCCACCGACACGAGATGGGAGTACACCTACCACCAGAGGCTGTTCGCATACGACGTGCCCGGGCACAGCCCCGTGGACCAGATCGAGCTCCTTTGCAGAAAGCTCGCCGATTCACCTCATACGCGGCGAGCGCAGGCGGTCACCTGGCAGGTTTGGCAGGACAACGAGTGCTATGACCCGGCCTGCCTCCAGAGCGTCTGGTGCCGAATCATCGAGGAACCAGACGGCCCGCGGCTCTGCATGAACGTTCGCTTTCGCTCGAACGACGCCTACAAGGCCGCGTTCATGAATATGTTCGCCCTTGTGGAGCTGCAGCGAAGGATCACGTGTCGCGTAGCGGACTTGACCGGTGCCCCAGTCAGGCCGGGTCGCTACTGCCACTTCGCCGACAGCTACCACATCTACGGGTCGTACTTCACAGAGTTCGAAGGGCGTTTCCTGGGCGGTCTCGCCCGCAGAACCTTTGAACAACGCACCATCCGGTATGAGGATGTTCGCGACATCATGGAGGAAGCGCGCCCCGCCATTCTCGAGAAAGCCAAGTCAATGGGCCGATAGGGGTGGGGAGTTTCGGGGACATAATACTTAATTCCCGTTCAGCTAGCGAGCTCATCCGTGAGCAAAGGAATTAAGTTTTGTGTCCCCGAAACTCCCCGGGTTCCCATCACTCCAGCACCCGGAGAATCACCCGCGAAGGGGCCTCGGTCGGGCAGGTGCGTGAGCAAAGAAATTAAGTTTTGTGTCCCCGAAACTCTCCGAAACTCGTCCCCGAAACTCCCCACCGGTTCCCATCACTCCAGCACCCGCAGAATCACCCGCGAAGGGGCCTCGGACGACCTGTGAATCTTGTGGGTCGCCACCTGAAAGTCCGTTTCTTTCGCGGTGTAGATGTCCACGAACTTCTGAGGATTGCGGTCAACCAGCGGAAACCAGCTGGACTGCACCTGGATCATGATCCGGTGCCCGCGTTTGAACGTATGCGCCACGTCCGGCATCTGGAAGCGTATCTTGGTCACCTCGCCGGGCAGCAGCGCTTCGGGCTTTTCGTAGCTGTTTCGAAACTTTGCCCGCATTACTTCGCCGCGAATCAGCATCTGGTACCCGCCCATCGGGACCTTCATGTATTGTGCCGCCTGCGATCCACCCTCACCATGTTCGGCCGCTCCATAATTGTCTGGGAAGACATCGATTAGTTTGACCACGAAGTCGGCGTCAGTCCCGGTTGTTGAAACGAACAGGTCGGCCGTCAGGGGCCCGGTGACCGTTACCTCGTCGGTCAGCTGCTGGGTCTGGTAGACGAGGACGTCCGGACGACGGGCTGCAAACCGTTGATCCTCAACCATGTACTCGACACTGCGGTCGATTCGGATCTCCTGCGTGTAGGGAACGGGTTTCTCCGGATCGCTCACGTAACTGTCGGTACCACCGGTCACCTGTGGGGGATCGAATGCGAGAGCACCGTCCGCCTGCAGGTACAGTGAACGTTCCCGGGCGGCTTCCGGCGGCCATGACTGGAAAGAACGCCAGGCATTGGCGCCGGTGACGAACACGCGGGCTTCGGGAAGAGTCATCTTGCCTTCGTCTTTCAGGTAGAACCTAAAGAAGGGAAGATCGATCGTTTCCTCGTATTGCTTCCCGGTCTCCAGAGCAAAGTCCACGTTGCCGAGCGTCTTTCCGAGCGTTCTCACCCAACCGCCGTGAATCCACGGGCCGAGGACCAGAGTGTTCGGTATGCCCTTGTTCTGGCGTTCGACGCTCTGGTAGATCCGGATCGGCCCGTACGGATCTTCTGCATCAAACAGGCCGGCGACGGTCATGACCGCCGTCCGCACGTTTTTCATATGCGGGATGATGTTCCGCTTCTGCCAAAATTCATCGTACGTGCCGTGGGCTGCCAGCTCGTTCCAGAACACGATTTCCCCGTTGAAATGCTTTTGATCAAGCTGAGACAGGGGCCCGACGTCGAGGAAGAACTCGTAACCGTCCTGCGTTTTGTAGGGGAATTTGCCCGGAGAATCGGTCGTCGGCGTCGGCCGTCGTCGGCCGGCATACCAAAAGAAGTTGAACGCGTCCTGGAGGAAGAAGGCGCCGTGGTGATGAAAGTCGTCGCCGACGAACCAGTCACCGATAGGCGCCTGAGGGGAGGCTGCTTTGATCGCCGGGTGACTGTCGATGATACCCGCCGCGGTGTAGAAGCCCGGGTAAGAGATTCCGTAGATCCCCACCCGGCCGTTATTGTGGCGAACGTTTTTCACAAGCCACTCGACCGTGTCGTAGGTGTCGGTGTTTTCGTCGATCTCTTTCGGCCCGCTCTTGGCCGGGATGTGGGGACGCATGTGAACGAAATCGCCCTCCGACATGTAGCGCCCGCGCACGTCCTGGTAGACAAAGATGTAGCCGTCCTCTGCAAAGCCTTCATGCGGGCCGAGAACCTTCGGGTAGTTGTCCACGCCGTACGGGCCCACGCTGTACGGAGTTCTCTCCATCAAAACAGGATAGGTGCGCGAGTTGTCCTTGGGGACATACACCGAGGTAAAGAGCCGGACTCCATCCCGCATTGGGATCATGTGCTCGTGCTTGGTGTAGTGCTGGCGAACCTCGTAGTTTTGCGTCGACTTCTGAAGTGACGAGGCGAGTGAAACTGCGAGAACGAGGATCACGGGCAGGCCAAGTATCGGCCCGTGCCGGCGTAGCGACATAGAGAACCTCCGAAGAAGTATTGTAACCTGTAAAAACAGCCGAACCACAAGGACCACAAGGACCACAAGGACAACAAGGACAACAAGGACATCAAGGACATCAACGACAAAGACGCGTATTGGTTTTGTCCTTGGTGTCCTTGAGGTCCTTGTGGTCCTTGGGGTTCGGCTTGGTCTTTCAGTTATAATGTTTATCAACCATTTACGCTAATCAGCAACCGCGATCAGGAGGTTCCATATGAGAGTTTCTTCAGCCGCGCTCATCGTTGCCGTCATCGTGGCTTTTTCCCTGGTAGTCGTCTATCAACCGGCCCAAGCGGCCGGTAAAACCGCCGTTGCCGAAATGAAAGCCACGGCGGGAAACAAGGTCGCCGGGACGGTCACGTTCGAGCAACTGTCCGGTAAACAGGTTAAAGTGACCGCCCATTTGACCGGGCTCAAACCGGGCAAACATGGGTTCCACGTGCACGAAAAGGGGGACTGCAGCGCGCCTGATGCCACCAGTGCCGGAGGACACTTCAATCCGACGAAAAAGGAACACGGAGAGCCGTCTCCCATGCACCATATGGGAGACCTGGGGAACATCGAAGCGGGCCCGGATGGAATGGCGCACTACGAGACGACCGTCGACTTCGTCGAGATGGAGGGGCCGAATTCAGTTGTCGGGAAGGCGGTCATCGTCCACGCGGATCCAGACGACCTGAAGTCCCAGCCGACCGGCAACGCCGGCGGTCGGCAGGCCTGTGGCGTCATCGAGGCCAAGAAGTAACGGCTGGTGCGCTGTTCACCCCCCGGAGGACATCAGAACCGCAAGCGAAGCGCGCGGGCCCAAGGGATCAGCACACTTGACGGTGGTGCTAGAGAATTCCTGACGGTCGGTAACAGTCTCGGCCCGCGCGCTTCGCTTGCGGTTTTTTTGTGACTTCGTGGTGAAGCACTCACGCTCGAAATCTTTCCAGCTCATCCCTGGTCGGAAGAGACGGTTGCGCGCCCAGCCGGGTTGCGGCGAGGGCGCCTGCCGCGCTGGCGAAGCGCACCGCTGCTTCCAATTCCTGCCCCTCTCCCAGGGCGACCGCCAAGGCGCCGTTGAAGGCGTCCCCGGCCGCCGTCGTATCCACTGGTTTGATGCGCATCGCCGGCATGGTTTTCGTTTCGGCCGGAGTCACGATCAGCACACCTCTGGCCCCTCTCGTCACGAGGACCGCACGGATACCCGCGCCCAGCAATTGCCTGCCGGCTCGCTGGGCCGAGTCTTCGTCCGAAACGCGCACCCCCGTCAGCAGTTCGGCCTCTGTCTCATTCGGGGTCAGGATGCTCACCCGGGAGAGCAGGGAATCCGGCAGCTGTTGAGCCGGTGCCGGATTGAGGATTACCGGTACTTGCGCGCTCTCGGCGATCCGCGCGGCCTGCTCCACCGCCGCCAGCGGCACCTCGAGTTGCAGAAGGACAGCGTCCGCCGAAGCAATGACGTCGCTGGCCTGGACCACGTCCCGCGGCTCGAGCTTGGCATTTGCGCCGGGTGCGACCGAGATCAGGTTCTCGCCCGCAGCGTCCACGAGAATCAGCGCGACACCCGAAGGCGTGCCGTCGTCCTGAGTCACAAAGTCCGTTTGAATGCCTTCGGCCTTGAAATTCTCGATCGCCTGGTTCCCGAACAGATCCCTGCCGACCCGGGCGACCAGCACGACCTCAGCGCCGAGACGTGCAGCCGCGACGGCCTGATTCGCTCCCTTGCCGCCCGCCGCCATGACAAAGTCGCCACCCAGCACGGTTTCACCCGGTGCGGGAATCTTGTCGGACTTGATCACCATGTCGGTGTTTGAGCTGCCGACGACAACTATCCTTGGACGCTTCATAAAGTTAGTCCCGTCCTGCAAATAGGACCTGAAGGATCAAAACAGGCTCTTGCCAAAATCTGCTATCACGTCAAACGTGCGGTGATGACGAGCGCCAGACCCGCGAGATACCCGATGAACATCAACGCGAGAAGGGTTCCAGTTGATCGCGGCGCCTGCTTGAACTCTTGCCAGACAAACACGCCCCAGAGCGCGGCGATCATGGTTGCTCCCTGTCCCAGCCCGTAAGAGATCGCGAATCCGGCCTGGCCGGAGGCAATGATGTTGAACGTCATACCGACGCCCCAGATGGCGCCTCCAAGCAGGCCCACCAGGTGGACCCTCGCCCCGCCCTCGAAGTACCGGGCGAAACTGACCGGCTTCCCTTCAAACGGCTTGCGCATGATGATCGGATTCAGGATGAAATTGCTAAGAAGCAAACCAACTGAAAACACGAAGACCGCCGAGTAGGGTCCGAGTTTGCCCGCCTCCGGATTGGCGAAATCCGTCGCCATGGAATCCGCAACGAAGCGATAGAAGAAACCCATGAGGATGCCACAGAGAACCGACAGGACCAGGCCCTTGGTGGTGACCGCGCGGCCTTGCGTGGGCAGGGACTTGTAGGCGAGGGCATCGAGGACGATAGCAGCAACGATCAAAGCCACCCCGGCAAACAAGATCGTTGCATTCCCGACCGGGGATGCGAGGTAGTTGACGACGACTCCGAGGACGAGCGCAAGTCCAATACCCACTGGAAAAGCCACCGACATCCCGGCGACCGCGATCGCAGCTACGAGTAGAATGTTTGCCACGTTGAAAACGGCGCCGCCAATCAGGGCGGAACGAACGCTCGAAAAGTCCGCCTGGCCGATGTCTTCAAAGAACCCTCGCCCCGCAGAACCTGCACTGCCCATGGTCAAGGCCAGCAGGAGCGAGATCAGAAAGACACCGAAGACATAGTCCCAGTAAAATAGCTCGAAGCGCCAGTCTCGGCCGGCAAGCTTCTGGGTGTTGGCCCATGAACCCCAGCAGAGCATCGTAACGAGACAGAAAACTACGGCCCAACCATAGCTGCTCAGAATGAACATGTACGATTCTCCCCCGTGCGAGTAATGCGCGGGCGAGACGCCCGCGGTCCCAGTGCGGACGAGACGTCCGCGCTCCGACGTCCGTCCAGCCGGTCAGCTGGTTCCCTACCGAAACACGATCACTTCCTCCACCGTTACCTCGGTGCCTGCCGACTCTCCGTACGGTTCACCGAGGACGACCAGCCGGATAGAGTGCTTGCCCGGTTGAAGCTTGAAGGCATGCCAGACTGACTCGTCGCCTTTCGAGTGACTCTCGTCCGAATAGACGTCCACCACGCGGTCAAGCTTCCCGTCCAGGTGAACCTCGAGTTTCCCGCCGGTTGGCAGATACGGCCCGACGACGATTGCGCCGGTCCCTTCGAAGCTGACGGTACATTCGGTCGCGAACTCGGTGGCTGTCCGCGAGGTCGACGAGCCACTGGTCCGTTCCTGCCAGCCTCCCTTCCAAGACCACCGCGGGTCCTTCACCGGTATCCGCTCCACCGGCGATCCGTAATCGTCCCAAAGCTCGAGCTCAGGCGCCTTCGGTGCCTGGGTCTTTACAATCAAGCGGTCGCCTTCCACGCGCCCTCCGTTCTTCTGGACGAGCGCCAAGGCACGCTTTTGGGTGCTCTCCACGATTTCGGGGAAGGTGAAGTCCGTGTAGCTGAACTTCTTGTCCGAAATGGCGGCAATTCCACTTTTCCAGACCTCCGGAATGTTCTTGTAGCCGAGCATTACGCCCAGTATGCCTGCCGCACTCGACGGGTTGCAGTCGGAGTCCTGACCAGCCCGGGTGGAGATCTCCATCGTCTTGGCAAAATCGCCGTCGCCGTAAAGCAGCCCCAGGACGATATAGGCACCGTTGATCTTTGCGTCGATGTTGAAGGGTGCCATGGCACCGCTGGGACAGGGCTCGCGCTTGTTCCATTTCTGCTCGATCAGCTGCCAGTTCTTCTTCCAATCGGTCGGATCCTGCTTGTGCCAGGCAATGACGTCAGAGATCAGTTGGGCGTAGGGACTCTTGGCCGGAATGCAGGCGAGGCCGGCCGCCACGACCTCATGTGGGTCGGTCTCGAAAAACGCCGCGCTGTACATGCCCGCGACGAACATTCCGCCGTACAGCCCGTCTCCGTAGTTCATGACCCGGCCTGCCTGATCGGCGATCTGGTTGGCTGCCTGGGGCAACCCCGGGGCCATCATGCCGATGAAGTCCGCCTCGATCTGGAAATCGATGTCGTTGGCGTGGGCGTTATACCTGGGCATGCCCGACTGGCCGGCCGGGACGCCGCGCTTGAGCGCCCGGCGCGCCGCAAGATTGGCGTGCCAGAGGTCATATTTTGCGTCGCGAAACATTTCGCCGAAGTCGGCCGTGGTGGCTTCGAGCCCTTTGTCGTCCAGGACCTTTGCAAAGGTCATGTCGACGTAAAGGTCGTCCTGGTTTATGGAGTTGGCCAGGCGCTCGGGCTTCCACTCGGGAAGCTCTCCATCGATCGTTTTTCCCTGGGCCTTGAACTCTGTCGGGGCGCCGAAACTGACCCCGATCATCTGACCGGCCCAGCCTCCCTCGATCTTGTCTCGCAAATCGGTCAGCGAGATCTCGCGGTTACGCCCCGGCTGGGCGGCAACGGGCGCGACGAGCGTCAGAATCAAAGCACATGAGAGGCAAATGGTGTGACGCACAGGGGCTCCTTTCTCAAGGGAATTCGGGAGCATAACACACGAGGTTGCAATCCCCCTCCGCCGACCCCCTCAGCACGGGAGGCGGAACTCGTGTCCCCCGAAACTTCGTTCGTGTTTTGAAACGTTTAAACGCGGATGCAGTGTAGAGTTTCTGCGGACAGTAAGTCAAGAGTGTTCGACGGTTGGTCGGTCGAACAGCCAATGTAACGACGTGCCGATTTTGAGCATCTAGGCCTGTAGCATGGAAACCGCGAACAGGTTGATTCACGAATCCAGCCCCTATCTGCTGCAGCACGCCCATAATCCGGTCGAGTGGTATCCCTGGGGACCGGAGGCTTTCGAACGTGCCCGGCGCGAAAACAAGCCGGTTCTCCTGAGCATCGGCTACTCCGCCTGCCACTGGTGTCATGTCATGGAACGAGAGTCGTTTGAAGACCGGCAGACTGCGGAAATGATGAACCGATTGTTCGTGAATATCAAGGTCGACCGCGAGGAACGCCCCGACGTGGACTCGATTTACATGAACTATGTTCAAATGACCACGGGGAGCGGAGGCTGGCCGCTGACCGTCTTCCTGACCCCCGAGCAGGTGCCCTTTTTCGGAGGCACTTACTTCCCTCCGGAGCCCGCACACGGCCGGCCCAGCTTTCGCCAGCTTCTCGAGGCGGTGGCGGAGGCGTTCCGAACCAGGAAGGGGGAAATCGACGAGCACTCGCGCTCAATCGAGGAGCACTTGCGTCGTGGAGACGCCCTGCCCACGGCGGAGGTACCGCTCGAAATTACGCTGCTCGACGGCGCATTCCAGGCCTTGGCCCGGCAGTTCGACCAAACGCACGGCGGGTTCGGCGGCGCACCCAAATTCCCCCCCAGCATGGTTCTCGGGTTTCTCCTCCGCCATTGGCAGAGGGTCGGGTCAGGCAAATCTCTGGAGATGATCGAAACGACGCTGGAAGCAATGGCCCGCGGCGGAATCTACGATCACGTGGGAGGCGGGTTTCATCGCTACTCGGTTGACGAACGTTGGCTGGTTCCGCACTTCGAGAAAATGCTGTACGACAACGCACTCCTTGCCCGGCTGTACATCGAGGCTTTTCAGGCGACCGGGAAGCCTGCCTATGCTCGAACCGCGCGTGAGACTCTCCAGTTCGTGAGCCGCGAGTTGTCGGATCCCGCCGGGGGCTTCTACTCGGCCTTGGATGCGGACAGCGAGGGGTACGAGGGGAAGTACTATGTCTGGACTCGCGACGAGATCGATCGAGTCCTGGGCGCCGACGATGCTCGACTCTTCAGCGATTACTTTGACGTCACGGCCACAGGCAATTTCGAAGGCGCCAACATCGTCCACCCGCGTCTGGACCTCACTGCCTTCGCGCGCAGCGCCGGCAAAACGGTCGAGGAAATCACCGCGGTCCTGGACGAAGGCCGGGCCAGGTTGCTGGCGGCTCGTCAGTCGCGGGTTCGGCCGGGACTGGACGATAAGGTGCTCTGCGCCTGGAACGGGCTGATGCTTTCGGCTTTCGCGCAAGCGGGGTTTGTCCTAAACGACAGCACACTGCTTGATCGTGCACGGGCCAACGCCCGGTTCCTCCTTTCCGAGATGAAAGAGGGGGATCGCCTGCGCCGGGTGTGGAAGAATGGCATCGCCCGCCTGAACGCGTACCTGGAAGACTATGCCTTCGTAATCGACGGACTGGTCACGCTCTTCGAGGCGACTGGCGAATCCCAGTGGCTCGGAGCAGCGGACGAGCTGATGAAAACTCAACTGAACCTGTTCGACGACCCGGAGTCCGGGCTGTTCTACTTCACCTCATCCGACCACGAGAACTTGTTGCTGCGCCAGAAAGAATACACGGACAACGCTATCCCCAGCGGCAATTCGCTCAGCTGCCTGAATCTGCTGCGGTTGGGCGAGCTCACCGGAAATGCGGACTACCGGAGGCGGGCGTCTGCCATGCTCGAGGCAGTCGCCGCGGTGCTGGGTCAGTACCCGACCGCGATGGGGTACTGGCTACAGGCCTTGGATTTCTATCTTGGCCCCGTCGACGAAATCGCCCTCACGGGACCCGCGCCGGGACGGGAGGAGTTGCTCGAGGTCATTCGCTCGCGATATATCCCGCGAAAGGTGCTGGCCTGGTCCGCTGCCGGAGAGGAAACTACGACCGATATCACCTTACTGAGAGACCGGCCGGCCATTCAAGGACGTGCGACGGCGTACGTGTGCCGGAACTTCACCTGCCAGCAGCCTGTGACGAGCGCCCAAGCGCTGGAAGAACAGTTGCGCATTTCGAGGATTTCGGGGACATAATCACGACTGTCCGGCATCAAAGATGCGTAAATTGAAAAAAGCGTCGAAGTGACGACAAGTTACAGGACCGAATGGGTGTGAGCGATTTGAATTTTTGGAAAACCGGCCCCAAGGAGACAATGCGCTCCGATGAATCAAGGACGCACTGTCTTCTCGCAGGTTTTCGACCCCATCCACCCGCAGCAGTTTCAGCGCTGCGTGGCTCGGTATCAGGGCGAAACCCGAGTCCGCACGTTCTCCTGCTGGGAACAGTTCTTGGCGATGGCTTTCGCCCAAATCACGTTTCGGGAAAGCCTGCGC
Organism: uncultured Acidobacteriota bacterium; assembly: GCA_964421755.1. Classification (GTDB taxonomy): domain Bacteria; phylum Acidobacteriota; class UBA6911; order RPQK01; family RPQK01; genus CAVUUN01. Next base: position 8,509 of record CAYQYP010000194.1, on the reverse strand, counting down.
GACATTGTGGACTGTCTGAATGCTCGGCCGCATCTGCTGTACCATCTCGGATTCCGAAACCCGGTCCGGCGCACTACTCTGGCCGACGCCAACGAACAACGGGACTGGCGAATCTATGCCGATCTGGCTCAAGGGCTGATCGCCGAAGCTCGGCTTTTGTATCAGGGAGATCCCTGGGACGTGGATCTGAAGGAAACCGCTTACGCGTTCGATTCCACCACCATCGATCTGTGTTTGAGCCTGTTTCCCTGGGCCCATATGCATCACCGCAAGGCGGGAGTCAAACTCCATACACTGCTGGATTTGCGAGGCTCGATTCCAGCCTTCCTGACCATGACCGATGCCCGAACCAACGATCTGATCGGATTCGACCGCCTGATCATCGAACCCGGTTCTTTTTACATCATGGATCGAGGCTATACAGATTTCGCACGCTTGTACCGACTGCAGTGTATTCCGGCTTACTTCGTCACCCGCGCCAAACGCAACTTCCGGTTCTGTCGCCAGTCCTCTCGCCCGATCCCACCCGATACCGGACTGCGCAGCGACCAGATAGTTCGCTTGGTCGGTCGTGTCGTTCGTCAGCGCTATCCGGAGCACTTCCGGCGGATCCGATTCTTCGACGAGGAGAACCACCGATTTCTGGTTTTCCTCACCAATCACCTTCAACTCCCGGCTTTGACCGTCTGTCAACTCTACAAAGCGCGTTGGCGTGTCGAGTTGTTCTTCCGCTGGATCAAGCAACATCTTCGGATCAAGAGCTTCTTCGGTACTTCGGAAAACGCTGTCCAGACCCAAATCTGGATTGCCATCTGCACATACGTACTGGTGGCCATCGTCAAAAAGCAACTGAAACTCCCCCACGGGCTTCACAGTCTTTTGCAGGTCCTGAGCGTCCATCCATTCGAGAAAGTATCGATTATTCAATTACTTACGGAAACGACCAATCACGATGTCGAAGACCATAGCTGTAACCAAAAGAAACTATTCGACTTTTAACCGGACAGTCGTGGGACATAATACTGAATTCCCTCACCGTTATTTCGGTCTCCCCGTAGGCACAGGAATTAAGTTTTGTGTCCCCGAAATCCCCGGAAATCGCCGCGAAAATCGGGGACACGATACTTAATTCCCAAAGCGCTCACCTGCTTGCGCAGGTTCACGGGAATTAAGTTCATGTCCCCGATTTTCACCGCAGTCTCTCTCTCAGTGTCTCCAAAGCTCGCGACCGGTGGGATACTTTGTTCTTTTCCTCGGGGCTCATCTCGGCGAAAGTCTTGTTGAGCGGCGGATAGTAAAAAATGGGGTCATACCCGAACCCGTGCTCTCCGGCGGGAGTGTGGGCAATCCACCCGGCAACATCGCCTTCGACTTCGATCAGCTGATCACGTCCCAGGCAGAGGCAAAGCGCACAGACAAAGCGTGCCCGTCTGCGCTCCGGGTCTTGAAACGGCCGCAACTGCTCGAGGAGCTTGGTGATGCGCAGAGGATCGGTCGCGGCGTAGCGGGCGGACTTGACACCCGGGGCTCCGCCCAGCGCGAATACCTCGAGGCCGGAATCGTCGGCCAGGCAGGGAAGACCGGTCGCTTCGCGGTAATAGACGGACTTGAGCCGGGCATTTGCGGCAAACGTCTCGCCGGTCTCGTCCGCGTCGGGAATACCCGACAGATCGGACAGGGAAACAAAACGAAGGTCGCTGAAGACCTGCTGGATTTCCCGGGCTTTCCCCTGGTTACGGGTTGCCAGAAGCAGTGGCGTGGCTGGCTGGTTCACCTTGGAACAACTCAAATAGGGAAGGAAGCGTTTCCTGAAGAATAGCCTGTTGTTTTTGAACGAGTTTTCGAACCCCGGCGCGCCCGAGTTCCAGGAGCAGGTCCAGCTCCTGGCGTGAGAAGGGCTTCATTTCCGCCGTCCCCTGGACTTCGACGAACAGGCCTTTGCCGGTCATGATGATGTTCATGTCCACCTGGGCGGCAGAGTCCTCCTCATAGTCCAGGTCGAGACGAGGTTCACCGTCGACGATTCCGACGCTGACCGCGCCTACGTAGTCAAGCAGTGGAGCCCCGGAGATCACTTTCTCGGACTTCAGTTTCATCAGGGCGAGTGCCAGGGCAATGAAGCCTCCGGTGACCGACGACGTTCGTGTCCCTCCGTCTGCCTGGATAACATCGCAGTCAATCCAGATTGTCCGCTCACCAAGGACCTGAGGGTCTACCACCGATCGAAGGGACCGTCCGATCAGCCGCTGGATCTCCTGGGTACGCCCCGAAGCGCGTCCCTTCGACACCTCGCGGACCATCCGGCTGCCGGTCGACCTGGGAAGCATGCCGTATTCGGAAGTAATCCATCCCCGCCCGCTTCCCCTGAGGAAGGGTGGTGATTTTTCTTCGACGCTGGCTGTGCAGATGACCCGCGTCTTGCCGCACTCGATCAGAGCCGACCCCTCGGCATGGATTATGTAGTTGGGAGTGATCGTGATGGGTCGCAGCTCAGTCGAGTTCCGGTCTTTCCTTTCAGGCATTTTGCAATTCTACATGAAGGCATCCTGGATGGAAACATGGCCTGCCAGGGTCGGCCGGGACTCGCCTTCGACCAGGAAACGGACCCGCTTGACCTGCGACAAATTGCTGCGCAACGACCGTGTGATCGACATGATCATCCCGAACTCGGAGGCCACGCCTCCCTGCAGTTCCTGAGCCAGTGCTGCCGACAAATCAACTACCGCCGTTCCGTCTTCCAGAATATAGACACGGCGCAACTGGATGCCGGAAGGTAGACCTGCTCCGCCGTTCAAAGCTTCAGCCACGATCTGATGAGCGTTAAGGGCCAGGTCGTTTGCCTCCACGATATTCCGCTGCTCTCTCACGAGGAATCCGTCGTTCGAACTGATCGGGGCAGATCTGTACAGAAACAGGCTCACTGTCCGGTTCTTGCCGCCGGCCTGAGAGAGTGCGCTCGCCGTGGGGTCGAGCTTCTTGGTTTCCACCTCAGACAGCTGCGACCGGCGGCTGCGCTCCAGGCGATAGAGGTAGTAACCGATCGTACCGGTCGATACGAGGAGGATCAGCGCGATGACCAGAGTTCGATAGCGTTTCATGGTGTTCAGTGAAGAAATGCGAGTACGCCGCGAGTAACGGCCGCGACCAGCCGGTCGGCCGCCTCCGGACTGGGACCGGAGGCGGACAACTGAGCCTCGACCACGATGGCGGGGGCGTTGACTGGCGCAAGGACCGCTAGCGGAAGCTCAACGACCTTGCCTTCGGCCCCATACAGGGCATTGAGTTCGCTCTGAACCAGCTCGGCCAGCTCGCGGCTTTTCGCTTCGTAGGACCGCTGCCCGTCCTCCCAGGCGACCAAGGCGTTCGCGTCCGACGGCGCCCCATCGCCGCCCGCCTGGTAGCGGTGGACGTAAACGACCGGCGCGCGCGGCTCATCGGAAGTGTTGGTCCCCGCATGAATGCTCACGTAACACTTCGACTGGTAGTAGTTCCCAATGGCACTCCGCTGATTGATGGGAACCTCGGCGTCTGTGTTGCGAGTGAGCACAGCGCGGAACGAGGTGTTGCGCAGCTGCTGTTCGACTCGCTGTGCGACCTTCAGCGTGAAGTCCTTTTCCAGGTCGTCGCTGTTCGGCCGGACACCAGCATCCTCGCCGCCGTGTCCCGGGTCTAAAGTCACGATGTTGGTAAACTGACGCGGCTTGAAAACCGGGACGACTTCCGCCACCGGCGGCAGGACATCAGACGGAGCGGGCGTTGCCGACTCGGCGGGGGGCCTGGGCTCATCGACTTGGGGCAGCTGTGCTGTCTTCGGAGGCGCGTAGACATCGATGACTTTCCCCTGTCCCCGCTCGAGGTCATATTCCCGGAAGTTGTAGTATGACTTCCCCTTCGAGATCCGGAAAACGCCGAAGATGTCTGCAGGGATGAATTCGAGCTGTTCGACAATGTCGGTGTTTGGCTTAGTTCTCGAAACGCTCGGCACAACCAGGTGCTCCTCGAAATTCACCTGGATGAAATCACCGGACTCCCTGATCCGAATCGGAACCCTGAGCACTGGTCTGAAGACGATCCGAACATGATCCGGGAAGTTAGTGATTTCAACCTGGACGGTGTTCTCTCTCATCGCCCGGACTCGATAGCTGAGGGCACCTTGTCGATCCAGTTTTTCGTTCAGGACGAGGGGTAGACACTTCTGGATGAAGTCCTCGGGGACGTACCAGTTCTTCTCTTTGCGTCGCCAGACCGGTTGATCCAGGAGGATGTATTCCCCGCGGAATGAAACGAGTGGTCGGCCGTCGGTCAGCTGCAACTGGCCGCGGGGGCCGGTCAAGACGCCTTTCCCCCCGGTCTCGCCGAACTGCAGTTTCAGAATTTCAGCAAGGTCCTGGACCTCGTAATATTCCCTGTTCCCGCGCTCGCGCGAGTCGACCTTGTGCCGCTTGTTTGCGACGATTATTTCGAGGTCATCGGCGGCCAGAACACCGAGACCCGCCAGGACGACACAAACGGCGGCGGCAACCAGGCAGAGAATCAAAGGCCTTTTCATCGCTCAGCTATTATAAATGAAGTGGCCGGAGGGGAAGCGGCTGCGTCAACGAAAGTCCGGGGTCCTGCAGGTTTCCGACCTGGACGTCGGACATCTGAAGGTCATGGCAGGGATGTTGCTCTCTGGCACGAAGGGTCCGACTTGGAAGTCGGACCTGCGGGAGGCCTGTGATAAGCTACGTTTATGGCTGGTTCGGAGTTGGCGAGCGATCGATCCGCACCGCAACGTGTGCTGTTTTACGAGCACTTGCGCAAAGCGGGTCTAAAGCGTACCCAACAACGCGAATTGATCCTCGAAACGTTCCTCAGCACGGATCACCATGTCAACGTGGACGAACTCATCCGCAGGGTGCGGGAAATCGACCCCACGGTCGGCTATTCGACTGTATATCGCACGGTGAAGATCTTCCTGGAGTGCGGAATTGCGGAAGAGGTGCGACTGGCCGATGACACGCGCCGGCTGGAACCGATAGACCAGGGGCAGCACCACGATCACCTGGTCTGCATCAGGTGCGGGCAGGCCACCGAGTTCTTCAATTGTCACCTGGAGATGGCCCAGAAACAGGTAACCAGCGCGTACGGCTTTAAGCCGGTTCGCCACTCACTCAAGATTTACGGGATTTGTCGCAACTGCCAGCAAGCGGATCCTTCCCCAGACTCGGAAACCGAACCGTGATCATCAGCCTCTCGGACTTAGCTCCAGCATCCTGACCGACCCGCAGGCGGGGTCAAGGACCTGGATCGCATGGTTGTTCGTGTCCGCAATCCAGAGCTGATTCGCCACGGTTGCCAATGCTTCGGGCGCAGAGAAGGACGCGAGCGTCTTGTTGGCAGTGCCCGGATGCCCTCCCCCTGCAAGAGAAAAAACCCGTCGCTCCGGTGCTCCGTCGACCACCTTGATCCGGTTGTTGTACGTGTCAGCGACAAAGAGTCGTCCATCTCGAAAGGCCAACCCCATCGGATGCTGGAACCGGGCTTCCTCAACCGGTCCGTCCCGATCACCGAAGTCGAACAGGTCCAGACCCACGACGGTTGCCACCGAGCCGTCCGGATCGAGCGGCATCACCCGGATCGAGCTCGATTCGCTGTCCGATACGTAGAGATTCAGTTCGTCGGTTGCAAGTCCCGTCGGCCTTGCGAAAGAAGCCTTCTGCAGTGGCCCGTCCATCTTGCCGAAATGGCCGCTCCCCGCGAATGTGCCGATCTCGAGCGCCAACAGATCCAGCAGCCACACTTGGTTCAGGCTGGGCATCGAAACGAAGAGGTTCTTCCCGATCAGGAGCAGGTGCCAGGGAGCACTCAACCTCGTATGTAATGCCTTCTCGAACCGAGTCACGCGCTGGCGACGTTCCTGATCGCCCGTGCCCGCGACCGTTGAGACAATCCGACGGCTGAGGCTGCAGCGTCTTATCAGGTGATTACCGGTGTCGGCGACGTATAGATGCTGATCGTCGGCAGCCAGGCCAACCGGGCGGCAGAAACTCGCTTGCTCGAACGTCCCGTCGCGTCGCGAGTCGGTCCCGCTCCCGATGACGTCATGAATTTGACCGACTCGGTCGAGCAAAAGGATGCGATTGTGATTGGTATCGGCTACGAACACCCGGTCCAGATGCGCAGAAAATGCAATACCGGCCGGGTAACTGAGCAGACCTGCGCGACGACGGCCGGGATTCGTTTTGAAGGAGGACGGACGAATCTGACTGTTCCATTCATGAGCCAGGCGGGTGACGTCGCGTGACAGCAGGTCGTAACCGGCACCACTGGACGTATACCCGGAAATCCGACCCTGCGGATCCAGCAGCACCGCCGTCGGCCAGTTGCGGACGCCGAAGCTTTTCCATATCGAGAAATCAGAATCGTTTATGACGGGATGGCGCACCCCGTATCGAACGAGCGACTGCTTGAGACTGGCCGGGTCTCTCTCGTACGGATACTTGCCCGAATGCACGCCGATGACGGTCAGGCGGTCCCGGAATCTTCTCTCGAGCCGGCGGAGGCTGGAGAGCAGACCCAGGGAGTCGATTGAACAGTAACTCCAAAAATTCAGAAGGGTGATTCGGCCGCGAAGGTCGGCCAGCGACAGGGGACGGTCGATGTTCAGCCACTGAGCCGCATTTCCGAAGTCGGGGGCGGTGATCTGGGAGTCGGGCTGGAACATCTTGGCCTATTATAGCAGCGGCGCTGGGCAAGACTGTTCGCCACGGGGCGGCGGGCCGGGTAGGACGAGCAGGGCTTTGCAGGGGACAAAAAAAGTCCCAAGTGATATTCGAGAAGCAACCACAGTTTCAACCCGGAGCTTCCATCCGGCGCAAGGCCGTTTTCCGCTTCAGGAGGAGAGCCGGATTCACAAAGACCTGCGAACAGGCACCTGCGAACCGTCTCCCGCCGCCTCGACTGTCGGTCTTGACTAAGCCTTTCGGCTCTTGAAAACCGGCGGGTCTTTTTTAGGTCGTCGTCTCCGATCAGTCTTTCGACTGGCGAAGTCAGCGTTCCAAGGACCCGCTCCTTCGGTATGCCTTGCGGCTTACCGGAGGGATTGTCGAAGAAGCAACTGCTTCCGAGACGCCCGTTTGTCGAACCACGCTTCCAGCTTTCGTGACCGAAGTCGCGTCGGCCGGTTTTCCGTTCGACCTCCGTCTGAATCGTCTTCCCGAGGGAAGTGTTTCAGTCTCCTCGGTTGGGGTCCTCACCGTCGACTGACGTCGGCGGCGAATCGTTCCGATCCGAGTTGGCCATCTCAGGGGGTTGTGCTTTTCGTTTACCCCTTGGGACGAGGTCAGTATAGCTCGATCGCGGCTGGTAGAAACAGGCAGGCAAAGAAAAAAAGACGTCCACATTCTGTGGAAAATCGGTCTTGTCCGAGGTTAGTTCACCCGCTTCAACGAATTGACGGGCGACCTTCACAGGATATCCACACTATTTCCACAATGTTAAACTTCTGCGGGCTCAATAGCTCCGTCTGTTAATGCCGAGCAAGTTGCTATTTGTGCGTTTTGGTCGATTTAGACCGCTACTTTAGAGGTATTCCACCTTGGCTGTTCGGGGATGGAACCGAGCGACAAATGCATGGCCGCACGCCTCGCAACGCGAGCTCAGGAGGAGGGCAGAGCCTGAGGCGGGTGGACCTCCAGCCGATTGCTTATCAGGTTCTATTCTGGGTGAGTTGCAGGCTGGGCAGCGCAGCAGGCCACGCGGAATCTTGATCTCCGCGCTTGCATGGCGTTGGGGTGCTTTGCTAGCGATCCGCGCCTCCGCCTTGTCGTCACGGTGGTCCGGACCTGAAATTTCGACCTGCTCGCACATCTCCCGGAGTCTGGAGTACAGGGGCCTAGACAGGCGTTCCTCCAGCGTGTAGTGACTGGAACGAGTCCCTGAGGGCGTGCCGATCGGCTTAAGCGGAAGGTTAGTGGAAAGAACGGTCTGACGGTTGTGGGTGTACCGGTGATTGAGAATCGTACGAATCGTCTCTGAGACCCACTCAGTCGGTCGCCCTGTGCCTAGGTCGTCCCATACCACGAGATCAACCCTCATGAGTGGCCGCATGACCTCTTGTTCAGTTTCTGGCGAGTCGGGCGTGTACGAGTACTGGAGACGCCGCAGCAGCTCGGCTTCATCTACGAACATTCCCTGAACCCCTTTCCCAGCAATGAGGGCGCGCAGGATGGCAACCGAAAGGTGGGTCTTTCCGACGCCCGGCGGTCCGACGAAAAGCAAACCACGGTTCCTGGGAAACGCCTCGACATAGTCCATCGCTCGCGTGAGGGCCTTCGTCTGGCTGGGATGTTCCGGATGTGGTTTGTAGGTGTCGAACGCCGTTTCAGCAAAGCGGGGCGGGATTCCAGCCTTGACGAGCAGGTTCCTTGCCCGGGATGCGGTGGTGCAATCAGGGCAAGGTTTTACCTTCTCGACATCATTCTCGATGGTGATCACCCAGCCGGAATTCCGGCAAAGAGGGCAATGC
>CAYQYP010000193.1:0-7541 GCA_964421755.1 uncultured Acidobacteriota bacterium | reverse complement strand
TCCGGGCGGTTATAGTTGGCAATCTCCACCTTGGTCGCCAACCGCCCGATCACCGTAAAAGTGAGTCCGTTCAGGGTGATTTTTTCGTCCAGGAACGGACGCCCCTTAAACAACTCACGGTAAACGCTGGCACCGATGACGGCCACCCGGCGCCGGTACCGGTTGTCGTCATCGTTCAGCCAGCGCCCGCCGTCGAGTTTCATGTTTCGGATTCGCTCATACTCGGGGGCTACGGCCCGGGCCATGTACTGCTTTTCGCGGTTTCCACGGACAACGAAGACATCGCGCATCACCTCCGGGGAGATGGCCGCGACGAGCGGCACGTTTTCGCGAATGATATCCGCGTCCTTCTCTTCCAGGCGGATAGCCCGTCCGGATCGCATGCCTCCCGCCTGAAGGCTGGTCTGCCCGTCATCCATGATGATCAGATCCTGCCCGACCGCGCGGAAGGCAAGCGTCATGGCTTTGTGGAAGCCTTCACCATAGCTCATCAGGATGAGAAACGAGGCCACCGCCCAGGCGAGACTGATCATGGTGATGATCGATCGCCGCTTATAAAAGCGCAGTGCGGCCAGAGCATTCTCGAAAACGGCTTTCACGACCATAGCTATTTCTCAAAGCGAAGTGCCTCGACGGGGTCCATCCGGGCCGCTCTCCAGGCCGGGGGAAGAGCAGACAGGACAGCTATCGCGCCAAGCAGAAGGATGACGAGCTGGACGGTTTCGAGCTCGATCGGTAACCCTGAGAAGAAGGCCGGCATCGGGAGCGAATTCACGATACCCGCCAGGAGCGCTACTAACATCAATCCGCATGTCCCGCTGATCAAAGCCAGCACCAGGCCCTCCCCCAGGATTTCGAGCAGCACACGACGCCGGGTCGCGCCGAGCGCTTTACGCAACCCGATCTCAGCCGTTCGCTCCGTCACCGACGTCATCATCGTGTTCATGACGCCAATACCGCCCAGAGACAGAGTAATGATGGCGACCGACCCAAGAAAAATTCCCAGGGCGCGGAAAGTATCATCGAACAAGGCGGCCGTCTCAATCGTGTCCCACATCGGAGCAGCCCCTTCATCGCGAGGATCGAAACCATGAATTCGACCGAGGGTGCGGCGCACCTGTTCCTGCGCCAGTTTCCACTCGTCAACCGATCGCGGCCGATAGATGATCGCGCTCACCCGGCCCTCCCTGGCTACACCTGGATTCGGCGGGCAGTCGGAGCGGATCAGAGGGCTCGGGATTACGACTTTGTCGTTGTCAAACCCATCGTAATGCGAGTTTTGATTCTTCTCGGACATCAAACCGACCACCGTGTAGCGGTAGCCGGAGATTGATATTGTGTCGCCGATCAGGTCCCGGTGATTCTCGAAAAGCTGTTTGCGGACAGAGTCACCCAGGACGCAGACACGCGACCGACTGTTCACGTCGTTCCACGTGATCGCGCGCCCTCGGCCGACTGGCAGGTTGCGCATGCGCAGATAGTCCGGATCAACGCCCAGAACCAGGAAGCGGCCGGCGTTCCAACTGCTGGCGACGGGAACGGCAAATTTCTTGACTTCGGGCGCGGCCGACTCGACTGCCGGACATTGCTCACGGATAGCTTTCACATCCGACTCGTAGAGCCGGATCTCGCGCCCGGCACGCCGGCCGCCCGCCTGCGTTTCGGTCCGGCCGGGGAACAGCATGACGATGCGGTCACCCAGCTGCTTCCAATTCTCACGCTGCCCCTGTTCGAAACCATCGCCGGAGGCGGAAATGAGAGCTAGAGCGACAACCCCCCAGCCGATGCCAAACATCGTCAGCAAGCTGCGCAGCTTGTGGCGCATCAGCTCGCCAATACCCTGGCGTACGATCTCAACCAAACGCCCGAAAAAGTCCATAGTCATCTCCTTGTCGATCGCGGGGGCCAGTGTGGCAGGCGGGCGCTCAGGAAGTCTTCAGGGCGGCCTCTGGTTTGATTCAGCTTTCTATCAGGAAACCGTCAGGATGCCTCTCAGTCCGGATGCTCCGATCCGGCGTGGCGAGGCCGCCATCCTGGTCGCCGCATTGTGGGACCTGGATACGTGTAACAACGCCGGAAAAGTTGATACAGTTTTCCTTGTGCAATGACATCGAAATCCCCCTCAGGAGCGTGAATATGAAACGCCTCTTTCTGTGCGGCTTGCTCTTCTTTGTGATACTGAGCGCACCTCTTCCCGCCCAATCTCCCCAAGGTACCATCACCGGCACTATTACCGATGCGCAGGGAGGCCGGGTCCCGGGAGTGGAAGTCATCGCATTGCGGGTGGATACCCAGCAGCGATACACCGGCATCAGTGCGGACGACGGAACCTACGTCATACCGGCCCTGCCCATCGGACGATATGACGTCACCGCCTCGTTGACCGGATTTTCCACGTCCAAGCAGGCAGTCGTGCTGGAAGTGGGGCAGCGGCTTCGCGTCGACATCGGGCTGAAGGTCGGGGAGGTCACCGAAACCATAGAGGTGACCAGCGAGGTCTCCCGCGTCCAGACCGAAACGTCCGCCGCCGGCACGACCGTCGAACAGAAGCGCATAGAGAACCTCCCGCTCAACGGCCGACACGTGCTCGATCTCGTCAAGCTGATTCCCGGGGTCCAACCGCGGAACAGGAGCGTCGATGGTTTTGCCCAGGTGGATAACCAGGCTTTCTCTCAGATCAGCTTCAATGGCGGCCCCACCTATGGCAACCAGATTTTCCTGGACGGGGGGATGAATACCGTCCCGGTACACAACGAGATGAGCGTGGTCCCCATTCTGGATACCGTCGAGGAGTTCAGGGTGCTGACCAACTCGCTGCCGGCGGAGTTCGGCCAGTCCAACGGCGGTGTCATCAATATCGCCACTCGCGGTGGTACCAGGGAACTGCACGGTTCACTTTATGAATTTCTGCGCAATGATTACCTCGACGCCCGAAACGCCTTCCTGACCCAGCAGGACCCGATCACCGGCCGCACCAAGCCGGTTATTCGCTACAACCAGTATGGTGGCACCGTCGGTGGGCCGGTGATCATCCCTGGGGTGTACGACGGCCGTGACAAGACTTTCTTCTACTTCGGCTATGAGCAGTGGAAGTTCCGCACCGCGACGATCAACCGCGGCACGGTTCCTACTCAGGCGGAACGCGAGGGCGATTTTTCCAACACGCGCGATGGCACGGGGAAATTGATACCGATTTACGATCCGGCGACCACGCGGCCCAATCCGAACGGGAGCGGATTTGTCCGCGACCCTTTCCTCAATAACATCGTGCCGCAGAATCGGATGGACCCGGTGGCTCTCAAAATCCTTCCGTATCTTCCCCTGCCCAACGTGGAGCCGAATAATCCATTCACCAACGCGGACAATTACCTCTCGCTGCAGAGCTTTCCGATCGATCAGGACGATCTGTCGGTCCGCATCGATCACAATATCAGCGAAAAGAACAAGCTGTTCGGAAGGTTCAGCTTCAACAGGAATTTCCGAGACCTCAAAGCATGGGGATTGGGTGAAGCCGACACCGATGCCCGGACCGACCAGCGCAACAACTACAACGGGCTGGTGGCCCACACATACATTTTCTCGCCAACCGTGGTCAACGAATTCCGGGCCAACGTCACCCGTCAGTCGCTGGACTTCATTCATCCCAGTTTCGACAAGGGCTGGCCGGCCACGTTGGGCTTCCCCGAAATCATCCCACAGGATGCTTTCCCACCCATCCAGATCGCCGGCATGCTTTCGATCGGATCGGCACGCGGCGGGTTTGCCGGCGGCTTCCGTAAGCATCACACGGTGCAGTTTACCGATAGCGTGACCTTTATCCGCGGCAAGCACACTTTCAAGGCAGGAATCGACCAGCGATGGATTCGGTTGAATTTCACTAACCGTGTGAATCCCTCCGGCAATTTCAGCTTCGCCGCCAGCTTGACTAACAATCCCCTGGTCCCGGCCGGTTCAGGCGTCGGCATGGCCACCTTCCTTCTTGGCGAAGTATCCGGTGGGAGCCTGGGTATCCGGCCCCAGTTCGCCTTCCAGAGCTGGAGCAACGGTAGCTACTTCCAGGATGACTTCAAGGTGACCAGCCGTTTGACCCTCAACCTGGGCTTGCGGTATGACCTTTCCTCCGGCCCGGTGGAGCGCTGGGATCGTAGCTCCAATTTTGATCCCTTCGTAGCCAATCCTGAAACCAACACGCCGGGCGCCATGCTCTACGCCGGCGTCACCAAGGACCGCCACTTCACCGATCCCCCCAATCACAATTTTTCGCCTCGCCTCGGGTTTGCCTACAGCCTCACGGAAGACGGCAAGACAGCGATACGTGGCGGTTATGCCGTTATCTACGGCCTTCTTGAAAGCGGAGATACCGCAGGAGACGGCTCCAATTCGCTCGGCTTCTCCGTCGATACGCCGTTTGTTGCTCCCGGCGGCGGCCCGTTCCGAGCGTTCAAACTCAGCGAAGGACCTGCAGCGATTATTCAGCCCCAGGGCCCAGATGGCGGGCCCTCCGCATTCAGAGGGCAGAGCGTGCGATACCAGGACATGGAGGAACCGAGCCCGTACGTGCAACAGTGGAACCTGACCCTTCAGCGAGAATTTCTCGGTCGTTGGGTGGTTTCAGCGGGTTATGCGGGAAACCGGGGGGTGCATCTTTTCGGCTCCAATTACAACGTAAATCAACTGGATCCTACACACTTCTCACTGGGCCTCGCCCTTCAGGACCAGGTCCCGAACCCATACTTTGGGCAGATAACATCAGGTGCGCTTTCCGGGAAGACGGTTAGTCGAGCCCAACTTCTGAGGCCTTACCCGGACTACCTCGATATATTCACACTGTCAAACCATGCAGGCTTCAGTACCTATCACGCCTTCCAGTTGACCGTGGAGCGTCGCTATTCCAATGGCCTCTCGGCCCTGGTTTCCTACAACAACTCGAAGCTGATCAACAGCGCCCAATCGTCCAACCAGGGCAGCAGCTCCAATCCCGATTTCCGGGTTGGCCGCCTCGACATGCGCGGAGATCGATCGTTGGATGAAAACGATATTCCTCACCGCCTGGTTACCAGCGCGGTGTACGAGTTGCCAATGGGACCCGGGAAGCCCTGGGCAAAAGAGGGCGTTGCCGCTGCCCTGCTGGGCGGCTGGCAGTTGAACGGCATCTATACGTATGAGAGCGGTAGCCCGCTTGTTATACGAGGCGCCAACAACTTCACTGGCATCAACAGACCCAACCTGGTGGGGGATCCGCACCTTCCGGACGATGAACAAACCGCCGCGCGCTGGTTCAACACCGAGGCGTTCGCCAATCCGCCTAATTTCACGATCGGAAACGTTCCCCGCACGATGCCGAGTCTGCGCGGTCCGGCCTACAACAATTTTGACCTGTCCGCTTTTCGCAATTTTCAATTCACCGAAAGCGTGAAGCTGGAGTTTCGGGCGGAAGCGTTCAATGCCTTCAATATGGTTGTTCTCAACAACCCGAATACATCGTTCACACCGAATGCAGCCGGGGTGAATACGAATCCCAATTTCGGTAAGATCACTTCTTCGATGAACGCCAGGCGGTTGCAGTTTGGTTTGCGCCTGGTGTTCTGATCGCACTTGTCCCAGTGCCCAGGGTGACGAAATCCGCGTTTCGTGACCCTGGGCTCGTTAAACCTGCAGCGAGGTTCGACATGCGCTCCATTTTCGTGCTGTTGCTTCTAGCTGTATTGAGCTGCCCTGCCTACGCACAACAGAGCTTTGACTTTGTGGTCTATGGCGGCACTGCCGGTGGCGTGATGGCTGCCGTAGCCGGTGCCCGGCAGGGGTTGAAAACCGTCCTGCTGGAGCCAAGAAGCCATGTCGGCGGGATGGCCACGGGCGGTCTGTCGCGCACCGATACCGGCACTCGCGAAGTGATCGGGGGACTTTCCCTCGAGTTCTACTACCGCGTCGGGAACGAATACGACATACGCCGCTTCAAGAATCCGGTCGCCTGGTTCTATGAGCCAAAGGTTGGCGAGGCCGTCATGCTCGAGATGCTGAAGGAAGCGGGCGTGACGCTCCTGTTTGATCATCGGCTTCAGGAGAAGACGGGTGTAATCAAGCAAGGCAGCCGCGTCTCAGAAATTGTCATGGAGAGCGGCGCTCGCTTCAGCGGCCGGATCTTCGCCGATTGCAGCTACGAAGGCGACCTGATGGCGCAAGCGGGCGTTTCCTATACCTGGGGCCGGGAGGGAATGGACCAATACGGCGAATCGCTCGCCGGCATTCGAGAGAAGACTCCCTATCACCAGTTTCTTTTCGACGTGCTGGGACGTGATGAAAAGGGGGCGCTGCTGCCGGAGATTTCGCCGGGTCCTGTCGGCAGGCCGGGACAGGCCGACAAAAAAGTTCAAGCCTATAATTTCCGGATCATCGCGACAGATGTGGCAGCCAATCGCCTGCCTTGGCCGCAGCCCCGGAAATACGACGCTGAGCGCTACGGGCTGCTCGCCCGCTACCTCTCCGAGTTTGTGAAGCAGAAGGGACGCGATCCGGTTTTTCACGAACTGACATTGATCGCGCTCATTCCGGGCGGGAAGGCGGATCTCAACAACAACGGGCCCTTTTCCACCGACTACATCGGCAAAAACTACGACTATCCGGACGGAAGCTATGCCCGCCGGGATGAGATCTGGAGCGAGCACGTGGACTACGTCCAGGGGTTTTACTACTTCCTCGCCAATGATCCGCGAGTGCCCAAGAGCCTGCAGGACGAAGTTAACCAGTGGGGCCTGCCCAAAGACGAATTCGTGGACACGGGACACTGGCCGCACCAGCTCTACGTGCGCGAAGCGCG
Source organism: uncultured Acidobacteriota bacterium (assembly GCA_964421755.1). GTDB lineage: Bacteria > Acidobacteriota > UBA6911 > RPQK01 > RPQK01 > CAVUUN01. The sequence goes on along the minus strand of CAYQYP010000193.1, from coordinate 724 downwards.
GCGCCTGGTGGGAGATTTCGTCGCCTCGCAAAAAGACCTGCAGACGGAGTTGGCGAAGCCTGACGTGATCGGCATGGGCAGCTACAACTCCGATTCCCACAACATACAGCGGATCATCAACGACCGAGGCATGGTGGAGAATGAGGGCGATATGCAGGTGCCGGTAAAACCCTATCAGATACCCTACAGGGTGATGCTCCCCAAACGCGCGGAGATGGAAAACCTTCTGGTTCCCGTCTGTTTTTCCGCCTCCCATGTCGCCTATTCGTCCCTGCGCATGGAACCGCAGTACATGATCATGGGGCACGCCGCGGGCGTCGCGGCCTCGCTGGCGATCAAGGAGGGCAAGCCGCTGCAGGACATTTCAGTCAAGGAGCTGCAGGACATCCTGAAATCGCAGGCCGCCGTTTTCGAATACGTTCGAACGCCGCAGGCGGATGCTTTCCAGATCATCCACACGAAGATGGCTCCGCCGGCGCCTGCGCGATTCAACTGGGAGTATTGAACCGGCGACGATCGGCCAGCTTTCAATCGTGAATTTCTGAGCCGTGTGCAAAAATCGTCTCGACCCCAACGGGGTCGCGTAGCAGAGCCCAGGGTTGGTCGCGTTGTTTGCGACCTACCCTGGGTTGGCACAAGGGTGCGCAGTCAACCCTGAAAGGGTTGCGTATCGTGCCCGCTACGCAACCCTTTCAGGGTTGGTATCTTGCTGCGTCCGGCACCC